>CAZFOX010000079.1:0-3256 GCA_964520565.1 uncultured bacterium
CGTCAAACGGCGCGCTTCCCAGATCGTACGGGTCAACGGTTTCTGGCAATAGACGTGGATACCACGTTTCATGCAGGCAATGGCCGCTACCGCATGAACGTGATCCGGCGTCGAAACGGTGCAGGCGTCCAGGTTTTTCTCTTTATCTAGCATGTCGCGGAAATCGCTGTACACGCGGGCGTTGGGAAATTTCTGGATGGAGCCGTTCGCCATTTTCTTATCGGGATCGCAGAGTGCGATCACGTTTTCACCCAGGTCGCCGCATTGACCGATATCGCCGCCGCCTTTACCGCCGGCGCCGATCGCCGCCATGTTCAACTTTTCATTGGGCGACTTATATCCCAGTCGCTTCAGACTGGGTACAGTGCCTTTGGTGGTTCGGGTGGTGGCGCAACCCGCCATCGTGGCGGCGGCAGCGCTTCCCACCAAAAAGATACGTCGGGAAAGTTTGTTCTCGCTCATAATGCTCCCCTTCTCGGTTGGTGGTGTTGCAGGAATTCTTATATCTTCACAGACCTGCGTCGACGGAGTCTCTTGCTCGTCCGAGCATGAGAACAACCGTCCCGGCCGGAATAGAACCGGAATAAACCAGATTATGTTAAAGGATACCCGAAGCCGTAACAAGCCCTGCCGTACGATCGTCCGTTTACCCGGATAGACCGCTCCGCTTTTCCCTGGCTGCCATTGAACGGTTCCCAGGACAATGCTCCGATAGACAAAATCGGTGCCTCGTCTCGGCCCTAACTTAATCTCGGGTAACAATTGGATCGGAGTTCCTTATTATCTTGACGAATGGAATGAACCAGGCCAGAGTATCTTTTTATGACTCGCTTTAACACACGAGGAGACCATGTCTGTTTCAATCGGTAACATTGAGGAATATGTACGGAGTATCGCAGAAGAAGCGCGACGGGCTTCGATTCTCCTGGCTAAAACGCCTACCGTAGTGAAAAATCAGGTTTTATACGGCGCGGCAAACCGGATACGGCAAAATACCGCTGCGATCCATAAGGCAAACCAGCTCGATCTGGAAGCGGGACGCCAGAAAGGGCTTTCCTCCGCCATGCTCGACCGCCTGGAATTAACCGCCAAACGGCTCGAAGGGATCGCCGTTATGCTGGAAGAAGTGGCGGCGCTACCCGATCCGGTAGGCGAAGTGACGGAGATGCGCGTACGTCCCAACGGGATGCGGGTGGGACGAATGCGGGTTCCCATCGGCGTGATTGGGCTTGTGTACGAGTCGCGTCCCAACGTAACCGCCGATGCGGCGGCCTTGTGTCTCAAATCGGGCAACGCCTGTATATTACGCGGGGGATCGGAAGCGATTCATTCCAATACCATCCTGGCTCGCCTGCTACAAGAATCCTTGATGGAAAGAAATCTTCCCAAAGCGGCGGTTTCGTTTATCGAAACCACCGACCGGGAAGCGGTTCGCGCCCTCTGCCGGCAACGGGGCCGGGTCGACGTCATCATCCCGCGCGGAGGCAAATCGTTGATCGAAACGGTTGTGGAACTGGCCACGATTCCCGTATTGAAGCATTACGATGGAATCTGCCACGTCTACGTCGACGAACGCGCCGATCCCCGAATGGCGCACGCGATCTGCATGAACGCCAAAGTCCAGCGTCCGGGCGTCTGCAACGCCGCCGAAACGTTTTTGATTCACCGCGCACAATCGGGCGAGTTTCTGAAAAACCTTCTCGGCGATCTCCAAAAACACAACGTCGAAGTGCGTGGATGCGGAAAAACGTTGAAATTATACCCTGGAGTGAATGCCGCCTCCGAAGAAGACTGGCGAACCGAACATCTCGATCTGATCGTGGGGATCAAAATCGTCGAAAGTCTCGACGAAGCCCTAGATCATCTGGATCGTTATTCCTCGCGGCATACCGACGCCATCGTCACGAGCGATTATGCGGCGTCTCAACGCTTTCTGCGCGAAGTGGATTCCTCCTCGGTCATGGTGAATGCCTCCACACGTTTTTCCGATGGCGGCGAGTATGGCATGGGGGCGGAAATGGGAATCTCTACCGACAAACTGCACGCGCGCGGCCCCATGGGTCTGGTGGAACTGACCTGCCAGAAATTCATCGTTTACGGCGATGGGCAGATTCGGGTCTAAGGGAATCTCTGAGTTTATTGAGCGTTATCAAAAACTTGGCGCGCAATTGGCCGATGCATGCCTATTGTATTTAGCGGAGAAAGAAAATATAGATTATTTCAAGGCGTTTCTGCTAGTTTATCTCTCAGACTACTTTTGGAGCCTTGAAAGAATTTTCAGATACCCGAATTTCAAATATCTTTGGCTAGATACTATTTTTACTTTGGATCGGCGCGATTTCTTTGTATACCGCTTGAGTGGAAAGCAAACCGTGCATTTAATTCCAGAGTCATAATGCCGTTCCTTGAATAAGCGGCGTGCGGCGAATACGTTCGTAAAGAGAATATTCCATTGAAACGCATTGGCTTTTACGGCGGGCGGTTTAATCCCATCCATTACGCGCATCTGATCCTCGCGCAGACGGCGCTCGAGGAACTAAGCCTGGATCGCGTGCTTTTTATGCCCTCCGGCGGGCGAGCCTGCTATAAAACCGAAGACGACGTCGCTCCCGGTGGCGACCGCCTGGAGATGGTACGCCTGGCAATCGCGTCTAATCCCCGGTTTGAAACCAGTTCATATGAGGTTGACCGGACGGATTTCTCTTACACCATCGATACGCTTCGCCACTTTCGCGCTAACGTACTATCCGGCACCGAGATCGTTTTTCTGGCGGGCGGCGATTGGTTGAACAAAATACCCTCCTGGAAAGAAGGCGACAAACTTCTTCAGGAATACAGCGTGGCGATTTTCTCGCGGCCCGGCGGCGACCGCGAAGCAGATTTGGATATCGTCCAACGAAGCAAGGACGTCCGGTACGTCGATATGCCGCTGATCGATATTTCTTCCTCCCTGATACGCGAACGAGTCCGTAAAGGGCTTCCCATCCAATACCTGACCCCGGAAGCGGTATGCCGTTACATTGAAGAGCGCGGATTGTATTGGTAGGGGAATCGAATTGTCTCTTGGCGGTTGAATCCAACTCCCATTCCATTATAAGATTATCGTTAATCTATTCTGGAGTCGCACGATGTCAAATAGTTCCGTTCTCCGCATCGAGACCCGCCACCGCCGGATCGTCACCGAGATTCCCGTTCCCCAAACCGGGCCGCTGTTCGAAGAACTCGCCCGGTGCGAGCCTCGCTCGATGGGGGGACA
>CAZFOX010000079.1:3276-11527 GCA_964520565.1 uncultured bacterium
GGGCGGAAGGTTTCACCGTGTGGGACGCTTCCGGCAATCAGTGGATCGACCTCTCCAGCGGCGTATTGGTTACCAACGCCGGGCACGCTCCCCAGGCCATGCGCGACGCTCTGCACGCACAGATCGACCGGAGGCTGATCCATAGTTACTGTTTCGTTAACCGGCCGCGCCTGGATTTGGTGAAAAAACTCTCATCCCTGGCTCCCGATCCACTGGAAAAAGTGTTTCTATTGACGACAGGTGCGGAAGCCACCGAGTGCGCCATCAAACTGGCTCGCACGTATGGACTCCGAAAACACGGCTCCCGGAAGATCACCCTCGTCGGTTTTATCAACGACTTTCACGGTCGTACCCTGGGCGCTCAGATGATGGGCGGCTTTGCCGCGCAAAAAGAATGGATCGTCAATCTCGATCCCAACATGGTTCATGTCCCCTACCCCGACGGATTCCGAGTTCCGGATACTTCGTTCGATTTATTCTTAAATACGTTGAAAGAACAGGGCGTAACCGGCGACCGGGTCGCCGGTGTGATGGTGGAAACCTATCCCGGAGCCAATGCGGCGTTCATGCCGAACGAATACGTCCAACGGCTGCGCGCCTGGTGCGACGAACACGATATCCTTCTGATTTTCGACGAAGTCCAGGCGGCATTCGGACGTTGCGGCAAGTGGTTCGGTTTCGAGCATTACGGCGTGAAGGCGGACGTGATCTGTTGCGGCAAGGGGATCAGCAGCGGCCTGCCTCTCTCGGCAGTCATTGGCCGTGCAGACGTGATGGACATGTACGGCCCCGGCGAGATGACCAGCACTCATTCCGGCAACCCTCTCTGCTGCGCGGCGGCGCTGGCCAGCATCGAAATCATCGAAAAAGAAGGTCTTCTCGAAAACGCGGCTCGCCTGGAAACTCCCCTGCTCGAGCGCTGTCGCGAAATCATGGCGGTTTCCCACGGGCACATCGGATCGGTTAACGGTAAAGGGCTGGTGGCGGCGCTTCAGGTCGTCAAACCGGGAACCACCGAGCCGGATAAACCGCTGGCAAGCCGCATCGTGCTCCGTTGCGTACGGAACGGCGTTCTCTTATTCGCGCCGGTCGGCGTAGGCGGCGCGACGATCAAGGTGAATCCCCCGCTGTGCATCACCCAAGAGGCGCTCGAGGAAGGTCTGGCCGTATTACGCGAATGCGTGATAGCCGAAGTGTCCTGAGGAGAGAAATATTGATTCCTTCAGGGCAATTTTTCGAGATCGTCTCTCAGAACACTTTCGCAGTGGGGAAGAATTTGTACACATGTGTATGAAAAATATCCTTGGCAAGTTTTTCCCGCCAACGAACTTCCCCCCAAACCTTCCACGACAAATGCAAAGAAACCTTCTGTTTTTTTAATAGACGGATAGGATTCTTTGCGCTACTGTTTTGTAGAATGCCGATAAAATAATCCGGTTTGTAAACACAGTTATTGATTCATCCATCCCCAGCGTATCCATTCCGGATCCACAAGCGGGATCGGATCACCACCGAGCGGAAGGTTTCTGACATGCGCAGTCCCTCAAAGTTTTCCCGGCGGCAATTCTTAAAAGCCACGACGGCCAGCATAGCGCTGGCCCATCACGACAGTGTACTGGCCGCGTCTCCTACCGAGATTTTATCCTATCCCCGCGTAGCGGTGGAACGCTGCCGCCGGTACGATTTCGAATTGGTTAAATCCACCCTCGCGAAGATGTTCGATGGCATCGGCGGTATTGAGGCACTGGTAAAGGGAAAAACGCTCACCATTAAGGTGAATCTCACCTCATACCGCGCGTCGGGAATCTACTCGCTGGAAGCCGTCGAAACAGTCTATACCCATCCCATCGTCGTGCTGGCCGCCTGTTCGCTATTCCAGGATTACGGAGCGAAACGGCAGGTGATTGTGGAGAGCATGACCACCAACGACAACGACAAAACCGCCTTCAACAACAACTGGGCTTATTCGCAACATAGCGATATCATCGGCCTGTTCGAATCGATGATCGCCAACCTGGAATGGGAGAATACCCGCAATAAAGGAACGGGATCGAAATACTATACCTTCCCGGTGGGCGACAACGCCTACGTCTATAATTCCTTCGATTTTAACCACCGTTATTACAACACCGACGTGATGGTCTCGATTGCCAAATTGAAGAATCACGACATCGCCGGCGTCACCCTTTCGATGAAAAACATGTTCGGCGTCACACCCAACGCGATTTACGCCGATCCCGGCAACGAACGTGCCACGGCAACGCGAGGCCTATTGCATGATGGAAATCGCCGTCCTTCGGCGGACGGTGAAATCATGCCGGTCGTTGGCAAAGGCGATGCAGGATACCGGGTGCCCCGCATTGTGGTGGATATCAACCGGGCGCGTCCCATCGACCTGGCGATTATCGACGGCATTGTGTCGATGACCGGTGGCGAGGGATATTGGAATGGACAGCAACTGGGAATCTCTGTTCCAAACCTTTTAATTGCCGGAACCAATTGTGTATGCACCGATACGGTGGCAGCTTCCATCATGGGATTCGATCCCCTCGCGGAAGATTTCACCAAACCGTTTTACAATGGGGCCAATACCATCCGGCTGGCTGCGGAACGGGATATGGGTACCAATCGCCTGGAAGAGATCGAAGTGGTGGGTTTAAGCGTGGACGAAGCGCGTTATTCCTACCTGCCCGGAGCGAAATGGCGTTAAATCACTGTGGAGATGATTCATGAGAACAATATCCATTTATATTTCTTTCTTCATCGCACTCGCTGGTATCGGCTGGGCGGACGATTCTATCCCCACGTTTCATTACAACCCTCAACGCACCGGCCAGACCGAGGCCGTCGGACCGGAAGAACCCACACTGCTTTGGAATTTCCGGTCGCACGGTTCGCTGACGGCTTCGCCGGTGGTCGGGCTGGATGGAACCCTCTATCTGGCATCGAACGACGGCCATCTCTATGCCTTAACTCAGGACGGACAGGTACAGTGGACGTACGCGGCGGAGGAATCGATCTACGGCACTCCGGCCCTTGCTCCCGATGGCAGCATTCTCTTCGGCGATCTTGCGGGGAAGTATTACTCGATCAACGCAGACGGTACGGAAAAATGGATCTACCGGATCACACAGGGTAAAGAACGGCGAATCGTGACGGCGCCCGTAGTGGCTGCCGACGGACAATCGTATTTCGGCAGTTGGAACGAACAGTTTTATGCGATCCGCCCCGACGGCGTTTCCCGTTGGAAAACCGATTTAAGCGGATATCTTTCATCGGCTCCCGTATTGGACGCGGAAGGAAATGTCTATGCGTCGGTAAACGACTCGGGCCGGTTGAGAGTGTATAAGTTCGAACCCGGTTCGTCCGAAAAAGTGTGGACGTATGAAGAAAATATCCAAGTCGATGAAAACCGTATCATCTCCTCGCCGTGTATCGATTCAACGCGGAAACGGCTATACATCGGAGCCTGCTCTTTATCGGGTACGCTGTATTCGGTGAGTACAAGCAACGGGCGGCGCGCCTGGAGCCGTCGATTGGATAAGGGAGTAATCTCCTCCCCGGCCATCGGCCAGGATGGAACAATCTACATAGGCTGCTTAAATGGAGTTCTTTACGCTCTCGATGCGGAAAGCGGTACCGACCGCTGGACGTTCAAAACGGACGGCTATTTCGTGATCGGTTCCCCCAGCGTGGACGGCAACGGGGTGATTTACGTCGGCGACAGCGACGGCGTTCTCTATGCCATCTCGCCGGATGGGAAAGAACTTTGGCGTTGGGCATCCAACAACAGCATCGAATCGGCTCCGGTGGTCGCTCCGGATGGAACGCTGTACTTCACATCGACCGACAGCACATTGTACGCTCTGAAAAATCCGACTGCTGTAAGGAACTGGCGGGAACAATAATCCATTCCAGCCGAACGCTCACGGCTGGATATTCCCCATATTCTCATCCGATTGGACGCTTTCACTGATGAGAGCGGCGATGACCAGATCGCCGCTGATATTCAACGTGGTTCGGCACATATCCAAAAATCGATCCACACCCAGGATCAATCCAATACCTTCGGCGGGAATGCCGAGGGATTGCAGGAGAATCGCGATCAGTGGAAGCGAGCCGCCGGGTACGCCCGCTGTTCCCACTCCCGCCAGAATCGACATAAAAACCACTTTGATCTGCTGAGTTAAGGTCAGATCGATCCCGTAAACCTGCGCCAGAAAAAGAACGGTAACTCCCTCAAACAAGGCCGTTCCGTTCTGATTGGCCGACGCCCCGATAGTCAACACGAACCGGGCGATTCGGGGTTTCAGTTTCAATTTGCGTTCGGCAGTTTCCAGTGTTAAGGGAAGAGTGGCATTGGATGAGGATGTCGAAAAACCATATAAATAGACCTCCCGGCATTGGTTGAAGAACTGCCAGGGACGGATACGGGTGAATCCCTTCAGCATCAGCGAATACACCACGAATTGCTGAATCAACAATCCGGCCAGCACAGTGACGATATAAAACAGCAACGTCAGCATGATGGATGCGCCGGATTTGAAGGTAGTATTGAATATGATGGCAAATACGCCGAAGGGCGCGATGTATAGCGCAAACTCGACCATCTTCATGGAAACGGCGAAAAGCGTTTCCAAAATGGGAATCATAACGGTTTTTGCCGTGTCTTCCCGTACGACTTTCGTCAACGCCAGTCCAAAGATCAAAGCAAAGACCATCAGGGCGATGATCTCGCCCTCCAACGCTCGCGCCGCCGAATCGATGGGGTTTTTAGGAATCAATTCGACGATGGCTTGCGAGAAGGTTTTAGCATGGGAGGCATTGGATTCTACCGTCAGGATAGAAGAGGATTGTTGCTGGAGAATGGCGGGATTGAGTTGGTAACCCACTCCCGGCTGGAGGGTATTCACTAGAAATATCCCCAGAAAAACGGAAATGGTACTGAGTACCGCCGTGTAGACCAGCGTCAACAGGCTGACGCGGCCCAATCCCTGGCTTTTTCCCAGCTCGTAGACGCCCAATGCCAGCGCGGAAAATATCAACGGAACCAGCGTCATGAAAATCATGCGCAGGAAAATCTGCCCTACGGGTTGCAATACCTGGGTGTTGATCCAGTTCAGCCAGGCCGTATCGGTAAAAGGGTGAAGCGCCACGCCGAAAGAAGCGCCCAGAATTAACGCCAGCAACAAATAAGCGGATTTCGTCACAATCGCTCCCCGGCGAATCGCCGTTTCATCTTTCTAGAGATCGTACTTCGGCAAGATCCATGGTTTCCGGTATGGACGCCAATAGATGATGCAATTTTCCACATCGCTTTTATTGATGATATCCATTTTTTCCGCATCCCAAAGTACGGTCTTCCCACTCATGCAGGCCATGTTACCCAACTGGCAGATCATGGTGACCAATGCCATCGATTCGACATCCGAATTCGGCTTCTCCCGGTTCTTCAGGCAGTCGAGGAAATTCTCCACATGGGGATTCATACTCAGAACGTTTTTGACTTTCCTCGGTTTCTCCACGTTATTTCTCTCGGGGAAAAACTGGATATCCTTCCGGTCGACGATCAGCGTGCTGTCGGAGCCGATGAATTCGCTTCCATGGTCGATGCCGCCATCCAGACCGCGCCCATTGCTCAGACGGGTTTCCCAATTCATGAACCAATCTTTGAATTTATACAGGCATTGCTGCGTGTCGGCGGTTTCCCGATCGTCGGACATGAAGAGTTTCCCGCTGACGCCGTGCACTTCCAACGGGGACATATCGTTCATCCCCAACAAAACGATGTCGAGTACGTGCACGCCCCAGTCGGTCATCAGGCATCCGCCATAATCGTAGAACCAGCGCCAGTTGAAATGGCAGCGGTTGGGCTGATAGGGAACCTGGGGAGCCGGTCCCAGCCAGAAATCCCAATCCAGGTTATCGGGCGGATTCTGCGGCTGTTGATTGCCGATGGATTTCAGCCAACCGTCGGCGGGGCAGTTGAACCATCCCCGCCCGATAACGATCTTGCCCATCCCGCCGGATCGCACGAAGCGAATCGCTTCCTGAAAGTGGGGAAGCGAACGCTGCCAGGTGTTGATCTGCACCACCGGTTTGTATTGGCGAGCCGCCGCCAGCATGGTTTTGGTTTCGATGAAGTTCTGAGCCAGCGGCTTCTCGCAAAAGATATCTTTGCCCGCCTCGCAGGCGGCGATGAATGGCAACGCATGCCAGTGATCGGGCGTGGCGATCAACACCGCATCGATGTCTTTACGTTCCAACAGTTTCCGGTAGTCTTTATATCCCTCCGGCTTGGGACGCTCGCGCTTTTCGCACTCTTTCTGCGCGTTCGCCACATGATCCGAATCGACATCGCAGACAGCGGCGATTTCAACAGTTTCGAATCGGGCGAACTCGTTCATGTCGGCGACTCCTTGCCCTCCGCAGCCGATTACGCCCAAAACCGCTTTTTCATTCGCTCCGAGAACCTTCGGCGAGGCGAGAGAAGCGATCCCCGCTCCCAAAACCGTCCGCCCCGAAGTCCCTAAAAACTCCCGCCGCGTATTTATAACGTTCATAAGAAACGCTCCTATTCGTGATTCGATATCTTCATAACGCTATCAGAGGGGGGAAGGAAAATGAAGTTGGGGAAATGCTTTATTTGTCTGAATCAGGAACTACAATGATCCTTGACTGTGATTAATAGCGAATTTGATATTTTAATACCCTATAAATCAATTGCGATTGCGATATTTATACCTTTTCTACTCATTCATAATAAAAAATAGTTGACGGGGGGGGATTTTGTAGTATTATTGGGCATCCCGAGGTGGTGTCCCTCAACCAGCAGTTCAGGCGTTATCTCATTTTGCATATGCCTTTATTCGTTATCACGTTCCACTCATATCTGCCTGAAAGGGGAAAACGCCGCAAGGCGTCATTGGGAATCATGATGGAGAGAATACAACGTTGTATGAAAATCCGCGAACTGATTGAAAAGGAACCCTACCAGTGGACTGCGGGAAAACTGGCGCTCCACCTGGGTGTTTCGAAACTGCGGATCAAGCAGGATATTCAAGAGTTACGTGATTCCGGCGTGAAGATTAATGGTTCCCACAAAGGTTATTGCGTCGAGGGATATTGCATCGAGTTCGAAAAATAATGGTATACCCCAGGGTATACCGATCGTAATTTTTACTTGACACGTGTTCACAAGTGATTTTATAGTTATAGCAAGTAAACCATTTGAAGGATCGTTGCTCTCAGCCATAGAGAGAATAGAAAATCTGTCAAACGAAAACAAACTGAACAGACACTTCATCATTCAGTGAGGAGGCAATCATGAAGTGATTTATCCCATGCATACTATTGTAATCATGAGTGCGAATTTCTTAAGTAAAACATTTAAATATAGTAACATTAATTACTTAGGTGTTTCGTTTGATACAATTTCAAACCAGTATTACTGACAGATTTTTCTAGCCTTCCGAATTCATGTCGGCAAAACCTTGCACTCGCCAGGTATATAGTATTTGATTTTCATTATTTTATTCAAATTTATGACGAAACGGCAAAAAGTCATCCACGAAAATTCGATCCACAAGACTTCGTGGCTCGATCCAGGTAACTGGTACAAGATATAGTGTGAGTTTCGTCTTCAAGACACTTTTTCCGGATTATCATTTATGATTCAAATATCAGATCTGGAGGAATCATCCAAATAAACATTTTGAGTAATTAAATCGAAATAACCATCATTATCGCACGGTAAATGTTAAATAAGGGAGCAAGGTGAAATATGTTATACACCCATATTTATTACGCAATAAATATTATGTTTCTTGTTATTTGCTCTCTTGTTTTATTCAGTTGCTCGAACGAAAAGTCAAAATTCGTTATCGAACCAGACAATATTATTTTGGAAGATGTTGAAGTGGGAACAAGAATCATTCGTCATTTAACAATTAAAAATATTACGAACCAACCGATTAATAAAATAGGATTCCAAGTGCCATGTGGTTGTACGCATTTATCGAATACGCCTTCTTCACTCCCTGCAAACACAACAAAACAGTTTGATTTGATTTTTACTGTTCCTAATCAAATCGAGTCCATTAAAGAATTTTTTGTTGTTGTGGACAAAGATAATTCGTTTGTAAAGAACGTCGCTATCATAGGAAATTCTACCAAAACCATCGAGATATTTCCTTCCGCACTTGCCGTGCAATTAAACTCTTCTGATACTATCTACAAACAATTTAACATT
>CAZFOX010000080.1:0-11499 GCA_964520565.1 uncultured bacterium
GGAGAAAATGGCGGCCATCGGACAACTTTCCTCCAGCGTAGCCCACGAAATGAGAAACCTGCTTGGAATGATCCGAACGGCGGCGTTCAATATCGACCGGGCCGTTAACAAGAATGACCGGTCGGTCAAAAACAACCTGGAAATCATTACCCGAAGTGTCGGACGTGCCCGCGAGTTTATCGACAATTTATTGAATCTCTCGTGCGTCCCACGCGGCCGGGAAGAGGTGATGGACGTCTGCGAGGTCGTGGATAATTTACTGACATTATTTTCAAAGGAATTCGAATGGCATCATATCCGGTTGGAACGGCGGTACGGCGTATTGCCGAGATTCCGAATCGACTGCCACGCCCTCCAGGAATGCCTCCTGAATTTGATCTTGAACGCCATCCAGAGCATGGAAAAGGAAGGGACAATCACCATCGATATCGCTCCCTGGCAAAAGGGAGTTCGCATTCAGGTGGAAGATACCGGTTGCGGTATCCCTCCGGAAAACCTGCAACGGATATTCGATCAGTTTTACACGACCAAGAAAAACGATCAGGGAACCGGCTTGGGTTTAACCATTGCCCGGAATCTGGCACGTGAACTGGGTGGTGAGATAACGGTGGAGAGCAAGATAGGACAAGGAAGCCGATTTTCAATCGATCTGCCCTCATTGCGATGCGTTTCCATCCCGGAAACGGCCAGCGATTGTCCGGCCGTTCGCGAACGAAAAGCGATTTAACTTTCCAAAGCCAGTTGGAATCGATCGCGGTGACATGAAATGGGATACACGTTATGGCCGATATTCTCGAAGACACGGCGTTACGGATTCTGGTTGTGGACGATGAACCGGATATGGTCGCCACTCTCAGCGATTTATTGACCGGTGAAGGGAACACCGTGGATGTGGCCTATAACGGCCGCGAAGCGCTCACCACGCTGGAAGAACAGGAATACGATCTGGTTTTGACCGATTTATCCATGCCCGGTCTGGATGGAGTTCACCTGCTCAAGGAAGCCAAATCGCTTCAGCCTGAAACCGAAGTGATGATCATCACTGGCTATGGAACCATCAACAGCGCCGTGGAAGCTATGCGCCAGGGTGCATTTAATTATCTGATCAAACCCGTCGAACCTCAGGAAATCATCCACAATCTCGACCGTCTCCGCCAGCGTGTTTTTCTTCGCGGAGACGATCACACCCAATATTGCTTTCACAATCTCATCGGCAAATCGTCTTCCATGCGCCGTATATTCAAGTTGATTCCCCGCATGGCGCGTATGCATGGCTCCGTTCTCATCCAGGGCGAAAGCGGAGTGGGCAAGGAACTGGTCGCGCAGGCCATTCATCATTCCAGTCCCCGGGCGGGGAAACGGTTTGTCCCCATCGATTGCGGGGCTCTCTCCGATACTCTTCTGGAAAGCGAACTGTTTGGGCACAAGCAGGGATCGTTTACTGGATCGACCGCCGATCGAATCGGCATGATCGAAACCGCGCACGGCGGTTCCCTGTTGTTGGACGAAGTGGGAAACTCCTCTTCGTATCTGCAATCCCGGCTCCTGCGGGTGATTGAAGAAAAAAAAGTCCGCCGTTTGGGCGAGAACAGCCTGATTCCGGTGGACGTTCGCATCCTGGCCGCTTCCAACGCCGATCTGACAAAATTGGTGGAAAAGGGGAAATTTCGCGAAGACTTGTATTACCGCCTATCCGGTTTCGTGGTGGAAATACCTCCCTTGCGAGAGCGTAAGGAAGATATTCCTCTTCTCGCCCAGCATTTCCTGGATGAGAATGCGCGGCATTACGACCGGATCCCAACATCGTTTACGCCAGAAGCTCTCGAAACATTAATGAAGCATTATTGGCCGGGGAACGTGCGTGAATTGCGAACGGTAGTGGATCGTGCCGTGGCCTTCGCGGAGGGATCGTCGATTGAGAGCAAAGACCTGGCTTTCAGTCCGAATACGGCCAATAGCAAAATAAAGACGGATTCGGAGGATGAAGAGTATTCGATCCTGGATACGCCATTTTATACTGCGGTGGAGACGTTTGAACGCCGGTATCTATGCGACCTCCTGGATCTGGTGGATGGCAACATCTCCAAGGCGTCCCAGGTCTCCGGCGCCAGCCGGAAAACGATCCGGGAAAAAGGGAAAAAATACGGATTGATCTGACGGGATTCTTCCCCGATTATTTCCTCTGCATTCTCTCTCCATTTATTCATGGCTTGGGCGCAAATTGTTCGAGCAGATGCAGAATTTTTGTTTCGATGAATATATTCCGGTTTTGTGCACGCTCGACTATTTCCCGCGCTGATTCCCACTGGTCTCGGTTTATGTAAAGTTGGATCAACGCCGGATAAGCCGGATGAAAATCCGGATTTCGTTCGATTTGTTTCTTATACTCCTCAATGGCTTTCTCCGGTTGCTCCTTCCCGGCTAGAATCTGAGCCAGATTGAAATGGGCGTGGGGATGATCGGGCATTAGTTCAAGCGTTCGGCGATAGGCAACAATAGCTTCTTCATCCCGGCCCAGGCGCGAGAGCGAGTTAGCGTAATTGAAATGGATGCTTCCCTGCGTGGAATCCAGTTCGAGCGCCTTTTGATATTCAACGAGCGCTTCCTCATCGCGGCCTAATTGAGCGAGAGCGACACCCAGGTTACTGCGGTATAAAGCGTTTTGGGAATCGAGTTGAATCGCAGTACGGATTTCTTTCATGGCCTCTTCGATGCGGCCCCCTTGTAAAAGCGCTCCGCCTAGATTCCCGTGTACTTCCGCCGAGCCGGGATTGAGAGTAACAGCTTTTTGGAACGTCTTGATCGCGTTTTCCGTTTGTCCCAACTGCCAATAGGCATCGCCCAAGACCGAATAGGCATCGGGATTTCCGGGAGAAGCGGCAAGGGAGCGTTCCAATAGTTCGATGGCCTCCTGATAGAGTCCTTTGCGTTTTTTTTGTACCCCAAGATGAAAATAAAAGACTGCAGCAACCGAGGGGAGTTTTTGGATCGCTTGCAGAAATTGCAAAGAAATTTCGTTGGGTTGATCCTGCATGGCATAAGCCAGCGCCAGACCGTCCCAGGCCAGCGTATTTTGCACGTCGATCGAGATCGCCCTCGACCCGATTTGAATCGCCTGCCCGGGATCTCCGGCTAACGCCAGGATTCGGCAGGCTATCGCGCACGTGTAGGCATTTCCGGAAAGGCGGTTCAAGGCGGTTTTAATGGTAGATGCGGCTTGCTCGAGTTGACCGCTTTCCAACCGGGCAATGGCGGCTTCCAATTGAATGACGGCGTCGTTGGGATCGGAACGATCGCTTAGCGCGGCGATTTCATCCAATAAGCGCGGCGTGAATTCTTCATGCAAGATGTAACGCAACCAATCTGGATCGGGTGGCTGGAATATCAATCCCTCGGGATTCGTTTCCCAGGATTTTTCACGATCCCAAAATTCCCGCTCGGCAATTGAAATCCGTAAATCGCCCGGATCGATATCCCTCGCCCGCTCCAGAATCCGCCTCGCGGCGGTCACGCGGCCCTTCCGATGCCATATCTGCGCCAGGCGAATCATAGCGGGCGAATAGTATGGATCGATCATCAAAAGGCGGCCGTAATGATGTTCGGCGTAATCGAGTGCGCCGATATGGTAAAACAATTCGCCGGCGGCCGCTGCATAATCCCGCTCCAATAAACCGGTCTGGACCTGTTTGATCTGGCTGAGACGCAAATGAACGGCGGCGGCCAACCGATCGCCCCTTCGTTGGTAATATTCCGCCATGGCCAGGCAGGGACGTTGCAGCCCATCGACGCCGGGATAAAAGAAACAAGGTAACGCTTCTTCGAGGCGGCCCGATCGAAGATAAAGCAATCCCATTTCGTAGTGTGCGGTCGGACTTGATTCATTCCAAATCCGGACGTGTTTCCAATACGAAACAGGTTCGCCAATAAGTAGGTTTATGTGCAATGTTCGCCCCAAGTAGAAAACAATGAACAATCCTGCAGCCAGCCGCGCCATCCTGCCGAGTCCATTTCTGTTTATGCGGAAGCATCTTTCATAAACACCCCCGGCCATCAAGGTGAAACCGGCAAGAGGAAAATAGAGATAGGAGTAACTGACGTAATGAATGACCGGATTAAAAGCAATAGAGGTATATGGCAGCATAGCCACCGCCGCCAGACAGGCGCCCAACGCCCCCCAATACTTACGGATTACCAGAATCAAAGCCGCTGCCAGAACCGCCAAATCCACACCCAGCCAAACAATAAATCCGGCATTGGCTGGAGAATAAACCTGGGGTGTGGATTCATGCAGAATGGATGGAATCCCCCAGGACATTAACAAGGCCGCGAAATACCGCCCCGATGCGGCGACGGCGGAATAGAAACTGAACAAAATCGAGGAAGGCGTAACGGCAAGGTATTTATAAAAAATAGGATTGGATTGAATCGATATCCAGACGGGAAGAAAAAAGAGGGGAATCAGGAAAAAGGGAATGGTATTCCAGAATGTATTCTTCCAGGATCGTCCCCGGTACAATCGTTCGTATACGAGCAAAAAGAATCCGAGAAAAACGGGCGGTTTGGCAGAGAGCAAGGCCAGGATAAACAGAACCGCCGCCCCAAGATACGGTTTCACGCAGCCCCTTTCGGAAAACGAAAAATACATGGATAGAAAACCCAGTGAAAGAGTCAGGCCGATCAATAAATGAATTTGATTGATGTCGTGGACAAGCAGGGTGCCGAGTGGATGGAAAGCAAAGACGGCGGCGGCGATCCAGGATACATCCAGATGCTGTGAGAAATGACGGGCGATCAAGAAGATCAGTAGAGTATTCGCCGCATGAAAGATAAACAAAAAGAAATGCCAGACACTGTAAAAATCATTGGGAACGATGGTCCGTAAAACGGCAACGATTAAATAGGGAAAAGGGCGGTACTGGCCATCGGTGTGAACGAGGAAATCCGGGGAGACAATCGCGGGGATATTGCCCCAATGTGAGAGAATAGGAATTTGAAGAAGGCTGTCGTCCCGTCCGAGCAACGTCCCCGATGGAATTGACACTCCATACACAAGCACGAAAAGCAGGAATAGAGATGCCAACGCTCCGATCAGTGGGCGACGAGATCGTTCTACAAGGGTGGTATGTTTCCAGGCGAACATGACTTTAATCAGAGTTGTTGCCGATTTGCGCCAGGCGCTTCCACTGGCTGAATCGAAACCGGCTCTTGCTCGACACGCAACGATTCGAATAATTCCCCATCGGAGACCGGCGGCCTACGCGCGCAGAATTCCGGGATGTTATAGCTCGCCAGAGGCGGGCTTTCTTCGGGCAAACGCACTGCTGGAGATGCCCGGCCATCATCGTCGATATGGGTCAGGTAGAGATAGGCATACGTTCCATCCGTTCGCTTGGATGCGAAGACGATCCAACGGCTGTTGGAACTCCAACTGTGCCATGAATCGGCGGCATAGGGAACGTTACATTCCAGAAGCCGGGCGGCACCGGACAGGTCTCCCGGCATCAAATAAAGATCGCTGGACGAACGAATCAGATCGCCGCCATCGCACTGCGTGAAAGAAAACCACTTTCCATCGGGAGAATAACGCGGAAAAACATGGCTGCGTTCTCCACCGGACGCTCCATCGATAAGGCGAAAATTCGCAACGCCTTCTTCTCCGAAATCCATCGCTGCCAGATCGTACCGCAAGATGGCCGGATGCCCTCCAGCGGGAGCGCGCGTGAATACCAGCGTTTTCCCGTCCGGCGACCAGGTGGGATAATTCTCCAGCCAGCCGGGTTCGGAGGCGCCGGGTAACAGATAAGCGATCTCTCGCTCGTCGTCGTAAATCGCCAGGTCGGCGGTCTCGGTACTCGCCAATTGCGTCTCGTAAGTGATGGGATAGAGCGTGGCCAGTTTCTGATTGGCGGAAAATGCCAGTTTGTTCCCATCCGGCGACCAGGCCATGAAGGTGGTCATTTGAATGTCGAAAGGCAATTTGATCTTTTTCCCTTTTTTCAAACTGAGATCGTAAAGAGCCAGGTATGTTTTCAATTTCCAGCGGCTATCGTTCATACAGCGAACCTGGACGCTCAACTTGCCGATATCGCCCTGCCGAGACGAAAAAGTATGGCAATTGATACAATACTGCTGCCGGGATGAAAGAAAGATTTCATTGTTATCATGCCGGATATCCCGGATGTATATATTGGGAGTTTTCTTGGTGCTGAACGGAGGAGGAACGATGCGGAAGACGATATAGTCGTCGGCGGGATCGGATGACATGCGGAATCGAACAGATTCTGAAACCTGAATAACGCCGTTTTTTTGCCCGGAATCCAACCGTTGAATCCCTTTGATGGAGATTTGCGCGTCTTCAGTCAGTGCCAATTTCCGGATCTCTTCCCAAACGGCTTCAGGGAATCGCCATCGCTTTTGCGCGCAGACAAACGACCAGGTGCGAAGATCGGCATTCGAACCGGCCTGAATGCAAACCATCCAAAGGTTATTGACGGGATCTTCCCACTCCACGTAAGGCGCACAGAGGTTGGGCGGGAAAAGCGAGCCGTCTTCAGGATGAACGATCTGAAGAGACCGGTAGGGACGGCGATCCCGATAGACGGACGGCAACCGCAATTGCAAAGCATCGGGCGATCGATCTTCCTGCTCCACAAAAACCGGTTTGATCGGCGATGTGGCGATAGGCCGGTTTGCATTCGCCAAACGAGGAACGGTATTTTCCTCCGGCGATGCGGGCGTATCGGATTCATCAGTATGCAGTTCCCAGATGGGCGCGCCCGAATCGCCCGAACCGGAAATTTGATAACGAGCGGCAGGATAATACTGAGGCGTCTCGCGGGGGATGAGCGTCGTTAGCCCATCGAAGAGGACGCTACTTTTCGACGAACGGTAGGCGTTAAAACCCCGCCAAACGATCAGGACGATCGGCACGGTAATTCCCAGACAAAGACCAATTTTTATCAAGGAAGAAGTCTGTTTCATGAAACGAGACTCACCTCAGGTGAATCGTTTTCGTATCGCAATGAATCAGGATCGGCGGGTTTTATTTTGCGCCGTTTCTCCTTTTTGAATATGTTCTTCATGGGTGGGTAGTTCGAACTCGGCCAGTACGTCTTTGATACGCAATTCCGGCGAGACGCATTCGACGATAGCCCAGTCTTCATCATGCATTTTGACAACTCGGACTTTCTGCCCGTACTTCGCTCGAATGCCGTCGAGGTTTTTCAAATACGGCCAGATATGAATGAACGCCTTTTCGAGGTTGACTGGCGCGCATACCCAGTGTTCAAAACGCCCGCTGGCGGCGATTTCACCGCCGGTGATGTCGATAATGCGGGAAGGCCCCGGCCAGGTGCTGGTCACGATATAGGATTTATTCATCCAGGCCATCGCGTTCAACATCCGCCCGCCCGGAAAGGCACTGGGCCAGAAGATGATTTCCGCGCCCGCCTTGCGAAGCCTCCGCCAGCCGTCGGGCCAGTTGACATCGAAACAAATCTGAATGCCGATGGTTCCAAAGTCGGTTTGAAACACCGGAGGTTCCAACGGCCCGGGCATAACGCCGGACTCGATTTCATCTACGGTGGGATGAATCTTATGGTACGCTCCTGCGACTTTACCCTGACGGTCGATGAGTACCGCCGAGTTATAGAACGTATCGCCGTCCCGGATTTCCAGGGGGCAAATCACATAGCAACGATTCTTTTCCGCGAATTCTGCGAATCGCTGCACGACCCAGCCGGGAAGCGGCTCCGCCGCTTCTTTCACCGTTTTCTTTTGGGAAACGTTATAGTAGGGGAACGCCTCGGGAAGGCAGATGATATCCGGCCCGCAAACCAGAGACTGCCCGGCTCGATTCAATACTTTGCCGACCATCTCTTCCGCGGTTTCGCCTCCCAATTGAGCCAGCGAAATAGTCGCGATCCAGACCTGTTGCCGATTGGGCGTGTCCGCTTTTTCTCCCGCAACGCCCGCCTGCGCGAGAACCGCCGCGCCCATCCCACTCGAAACGCCCGCCAGAAACCGCCTGCGATTAACCTCGATCCAATTTTTCATTTTCCCCTCTCCGTTCTAACAAGCGATGGTTGAGTATAACAGAAAAGAAGGAAGAGTGTATACGAGGTTGAGGTAGTAGGCGATAAACCAAATTTCATGCGATTCATGAGTCCTATGCAAAAGTTCAAACATCGAAAAGCATCGATCCGATCCGCGAGGATCGAACTCGATGGACAATCCACTAAGTCTCGATTATATCTCCCACCTATTCTCCTTAGGCAAATTGACGAATAAGAACAGAAATTTTTGTGTACACAATTGTTGACACTTTATCCTCTCCCTGTTATCCTGAAAGTGGAGGTACTCATGAAAATAGCGGGAATTCGAGAAATTCGAAATAATAGCGCAGCACTACTCGGCGGCAGCGAACCGGTACTCGTCACACGGCATGGACGCGTATCGGGCGTCTATCTTCCCCTCGAAGAATCCGACCGGCTTCCAACCGATCTTCGCCTGGAATTGGCCTCCGTTTTAGGGAAACACCTATCGCGAGTTCTGGAAGCGCAGGGCATCACCGAAGAACAGATCGTTGAGGACTTTCGTGCCTATCGAAAACGTCGTCGCTGACGCCAACGTGTTACTTTCTGCAATAACCGGGAAGGCAGCGCTTCGTTTGTTCACGGAATACTCGATCGCAGCCCATGTAACCCAATTTAATGTAGCGGAAGTCCTGGAATATCTCCCCAACATGGCCGCCAAATACAACCTATCCCACGAACTTTTGCAAATGCAATGGAAATTATTGCCAATAACAATCTATCCATTCGAAGATTATCAGCGCCATTATAACGAAGCGTTGACCATTTTAGCCAACCGAGATCCCGAAGATTCTCATGCACTCGCTCTTGCCAGGCATCTGCAATTCCCTTAATGGTCGAACGATCGCGACCTTCATGGTCTGAATATAGTATGTTATTCCACAGCAAACCTTCTAGCAATCTTGTCGCAAGAGAAACAATCCCTATTATAAATCCTTCCTATGCATCACACCATTCAACCCCATGATGAGTCCAAGATTCCATTTCCAATCGCTCATCAGACCAAAACAATACTAAATTCATTATAACCGGTGAAAGCTTTTCCCCAAACATTCATCAATCCGCCAATCGGAACCGCATGCCCGATTCTCTTGTTACAACGCCTTTCAATTCCAATAGCCCCAACGCCGACGACACCCGCGCCACCGGCCATTCCATTCGGCGGCAAATGGCATCGATATGCTGCGTTTCCCGGGTTAGATTTTCAACAACTTGTTTTTCATCCTCGCTCATGGGAATTTCGCGAGATGGAGCGGGCTTGGTTTCGGTCTTCGGAGATGCCGGGATAGCATCGAAAAAGGAGGGTATATCTACTCGGCGTTTTTCCTCCCTTGGCAGACGAGATCGACCCGGGGGAGCGCTTAGATCGATGCGGGGAATCTTGCCTTCCAGTTCGTTTTTATAAAACGTGATCTTATCGTGAAGTTCGCGAAGAATATCCTCCGCCGAAGTGACCAGCGTGGCTCTCGATTCCTGAATCAGTTTGTTGGTACCAGGCGAGATCCCCTGTTCTATATGCCCGGGCAAGGCGAAGATTTCCCTCCCTTGTTCGAGCGCATAATCGGCGGTGATCAGCGCGCCGCTCCGCTCGGGCGCTTCGGCAATCAACACGCCCAGCGAAAGCCCACTGATGATCCGGTTCCGGGGCGGGAAATTTCGTCCCTGGGGCGGTACATCGTGAAACAATTCGGTGATCAGCGCACCGCGCCGAGTGATTTGATCGGCCAGGAGGTTGTGTTCGCGGGGATAAATTATACTTAATCCATTTCCCAGAACGGCCAGTGTGCGCCCCGTCTTGCTGCGCAGAGCGCCTTTGTGAGCGGAGGCATCGATTCCCCAGGCCAGCCCGCTGACAATCGTCAATCCGGCATCCGCCAGCTGACAGGCAATCTGATTGCTTAACCGCCGCCCTCCATCCGAAGCGCGGCGCGATCCGACGATTGCCACAGAGAGCACATCTTCCAGGCGATAGTCGCCCTTAATATAGAGCAAGGCGGGAGGAGCGGGAATATGCCGCAGGGGGTGAGGGAAGTGGGAATCGGAGAATAATACAATGGCGACGCCTTCCTTTTCTGCCCAGTTCAATTCCCGATCGATATCCCGGTCGAATTTCCCTTGTGCCGCTTCTCGAACCGACGCCCCAATTTCCCGGCTGAAGCCGGGCAGAGCGGCGATCGCATCCACCGATGCATGCAAGGCTTTCTGGATCGAACCGAAATGATCCTGCAACTGCATGGCGCGGCCGCTTCCCATGAACTTCGCCCGGAGTATCGCCAGCCAGGGATACAATTTTTCCCGATCGAGTTTCATTTCCCTGCCTCCTAAAAATACTACATTTTCCAGCAAACACCCGGTTTGAACAAGCCTTCCTCCCCGGCAATCCCTCCATCTTTTCTACCGGAATCCAATGGAACTTTTCTAAAAAAAGTGCAAAATGTATGTGGGATAGGAAAAGAAATGATTTGCCCGGACCGGAAAGAAAGAGATTTCGTCCATGATCGAAACCAGCCTTCTTCGACAGATGAACTGCCTGAACGTTCTCGGCGACAACCAGTTGGAACGATTGGCCGTCCTGGCAGAGATTAAGACTTATTCAAAGGGTTCCTATGTCGAACGGGAAAACGAGACGGCGTCTTCGCTCTACATCGTTCTCCAGGGACGGGTATCTATCGAGATCAACCTGCCAATGGATCGCCGCGTGTCGGTTTACATCGTTCGTCCCGGCGATCTGTTTGGCTGGTCGGCGGCAGTCCCTCCCCACGTAGTGACAGCCTCCTCGCATTGCCTGGAGGATTGTGCAATCATTGTGATACCCAAAGATCCCCTCTTGGAACTATTGAAGACCGATATCCCCTTCAAGGCATCGTTTATGGAAATGATCGCCCATGTTATCCGCCACCGGCTGAAAGATACCCGCCAGCAGATGTCTTTTTTATTAAGTGGATAGATTCGTATGAGTGCGTGGAAATCCCGAAAGCGGTTCTATAAATGACGAAACGGCAAAAAGTCATTAACGTAATTTCGATCCACAAGACTCCGTGGATCGAACCAAGTGTCTGGTACAAAATATAGTGTGAGTTTCGTCTTCCAGACACTTTCTGCCGGATTATCAAATCCGGATTATCAAATAATGTATAGCACATTCGTATGTACCGGTCAAATATAAGTGGATCATTGAAAGAGTTTTCTGTGGTAAGTTCATTTATTTTTACAATTCTGGGTCAAAATAACAAATCTTTTCTGGCTTTTTAGAAACGCATTGATATACATAATCATAGGAGAAACGCTCTAAGCGCGGAAAGATTGTCACGGAAGGATATTTCCCATATTCATTCGGTGGTTCATATCCAGGGTTTTAGGGGTGTGAACCGGGTATTCCTCTCCTCGTAAACCTTGAAAAATCGCG
>CAZFOX010000081.1:0-11426 GCA_964520565.1 uncultured bacterium
GTTTTCAAACATTCTTCCTGTCTCCTAGGATCCTACATTCCAGCCAACTCACGGATTTTTTTCACTTGCCTCTGAATGGGAATCATATCGTACGTGATGTCCACACTGACAAGCCGCGATAGCTCGCCAATTTCTTTTCGTAGCGCTTCCAGATCGATTTCCGGACTGGAGCCGATTTCTTGATTATCTGAAACAGCCGTGGAATCCGAACGAACTTGTGCACTTAGCCGTAAATGCTCGTCGAAATGTAAAAGCGCTTTTTTCCCATGTTGAATCGTATCGTGCACCGCTTGCCGGGAAATTTCTTCCGAATCGGCGATTTCTCCATACGACAGATCCTCGTTATAATAGAGATCGAGAAAATCCCGCTGACGATCCGTCAACAGTCCTCCGTATATATCTAAAAGAAGACTGAATTTCTGTTTCTCTTGCAGCGATTCCATAATGCGCCGCCTCACGTAAAGAATCACGGCTTGACATCATATTCACCAGAGGAATGCAGTCAAGCCACAAACGATGGCAGAAAAAGAAATGTTATTAATTCTCTTTTGAGACTGGATTGGGGCTGGAGCGTATTTTGTGATACTATCCTGTAACAGATTTCATCTTTGAACGTTTCATGCAATAAATGATCTCGATTAAACGAATGGTTACTATAACAGAATCTCTTAAGACAACATGGACTGCATCGCTTAAACGGGAATGGGCATTTTTTCGCGATGGTCATGCTTACGTATTATTAAGTCGGCAAATTCTGCTGCTATTTCGTCAACCTATTGGGTACTGGATTTTCGGTGGCGCTATATTACTTATATCCGCTAGTTTCACAGCGCAGTATAACGGATACGCTCAGGAAACCTATTACGATCTGAGCAAGATCGCACGGATTGGTCTCGATCTTCTCTATTACTATCGTATTTTTAGTCTGTTAACCATTGCCCTCTTTGTCCCCGTGATCGGCGTCAGCGCCATCAGTCAGGAACGGGAAGCAAAAACCCTCGATTTGATGTTAACAACCGCCGTACCGCCCTTGGAACTGGTTTTCTCCAAGGCGGCAGCTTCATTATCTGTAGTATTCTTGTCCATTTTCGCTACATCGCCCATTTTAGCGCTGACTCTCTCGATGGGTGGCGTTGGCCCTCACGATATTGTTATCCTGATAGCTCAGCAACTTATCTTGGCTTGTATCTCGATATCGGTCGGCCTAGCTATGGGTGCGCGTATGCCTACGTTCATGCTGGGATTGATCAGTGCGTACGTTCTGTTGATTCTGCTTTTCATTCCTGCAAACCAAATTTTCACTTTGGGGAAACAATCGCCAAGTGTCTATGTTCTTTTGCCGAATTTTTTACTTACGTTCCTTCTCTGTTCTTTCTTACTACGCAGCGTTCCACATCATTTAGCCAAAGAGGTCAATAAAATCCGGCCAATTTCCTGGCGGCCGATTTCCATCAAAGGAATCGACGCCCAGCTCTGGACATTTTTAGGAACCCGCGATTACGGTGCACCGATTGAATCGAATGAAAATCCGGTTTACATCTCCGAGCGAGATCGTTTTCTGGCGTTTGTCACCCGCCGCGATTTCGATGCCCCCTCGATTTTATGGTTAATATCGATCTTTCTTTTTTATTGGGCTCTGAGTAAACCTATAGTAATGTTGTATTTATCCATGGTTATTGCTCTCCTTTTCATCCCCGGAGTAGGAGCATCCATGTTTTCAGGCGAGCATCAACGTTCCAGTTGGGAATGCCTGCGTTCCTCTCTGATCCGTTCCGGACAAATCTTCTGGGGGAAATGGCGGCTGACCGCCGGACAGGGATTAATCCATGTTTTTGCTTTTTATATTCCTTCTCTTCTGATTATGGGTTTAATTTGGCTTCTGATAGGCCTTCAGACTCCCGTTTCATATTTCCAATCGTTTAACATAAGTACGATTTGGGTTGGTCATATTTTGATTATGACTGCTTTAATCTTTCTCGTATTCTTCCTGACTTCACTTGCACTTTGGGTATCGTCTCTTTACAAACGCAATTTCATTGCCTGGATGACGTCGTATGGATTATCCGCGTTTTTCCTTTTCAGCCCTCAATTTCTTGCATTGATGCATCCCCGACCCGGTCCGACCCTCGGAGGTAACAACCCGATGGATGGAATATCGATTCTCCTCTCCATCTGGCACGCTCCCTTTCTCTTCAAGCTCTGGCCGCTTCCCACCACTCAAGCGGTTAACCACACTCTGGATCCCTTATTTTGGAAACTCTACCTCTCCCATCTGATCCTTCTTGCAATGGGGAGTATCTTTTTTTGCCTGATGACCCGCCTGCGTATCCATCAATCCGGCGATTAACATACTTCAAAACACTCTTTATAAATCTACCCTTACCGATTCATCCAGGATGACGGATAATAGAGATAGATAGAATCATTATTCGGGTGGAGGCAAAGAAAATGAAACTATTTCAATTCGCCAAACGCCGCATTCTTTTCGTTCTTATCCTGATCGTAGTCCTGGGAATTGGAGCGATTGGCTTGGTTCTTCTTAATCTCGGTAAAGTAGTAAATAACAATAAAGACCGTATCCTGGCTAAGGCTGAAGAAGTCCTGGGAAGAAAGGTGAGTGTCGAACGCATTGATGTTAGCCTTTGGACAGGAATCGGCGTCCGACTCTATCAATTTTCCATCGCAGACGATCCCGCCTATTCGAAAGATCATTTTGTCCGCGCCGACAATCTGGATATCTATTTCCAATTACTGCCTCTGTTTCGAAAACAACTGGAAATATCCCATCTGATTCTTCAAAAACCTTCTTTCAAAATCGTACAGAACCAGGACGGTCAATACAATTTCTCTTCTCTCTTAAAAAGCCAAGCCACTCCTAAACCAGATTCTTCCTCGTCATCCTCCACCAGCCAGACGCCGTCATTATTCCTGACCCGCCTCGAAGTAGAGGATGGAACAATCGACTACGCCAATCTGAAAACTAAACAGAATGTCCAATTGAATCATCTGGACGCTACCGTTCGCGACTTTTCCCTCGATAAACCTTTTCCCATAAGCCTGGAAGCAGCCTGGGGGGGAGAGAAGAAAAATGTATCCTTTAACGGGAAAATCGGTCCGATTGCGGCAAAAGATCAAAAAATCGCCCTGAATGGCGATTTGAAATTGAATGCCATGCCCCTACCAGATTTGGCCAAACTGCCCTCGATGGCTTCCTCTCTCCCTAAAACCTTACAACTCGATGGCTCTCTGGATAGCATCGTGCGCCTGGATGGTAACCTGGAGAACCTCAATATCAACGCCGATCTGAATGGAAACAAATCGGTTATTGTTTACAATCAACAATACGAAAAACCCAAGGGGATGCCCCTTCAAATCACAACTCAGATTAATTATGCCAACGATACCATCGAACTCCAAAAAGCCAACCTGACACTGGCGGCTATCGATATCGAGGGAAAAGGCAGTATCCATCTCGGAAAAGCATTAACTTACGATATTTCTCTGCAATCCCAGCCCATCGATGCATCGTGGCTACCTTCCGTCCTGCCAGCCGTCAAGGATTACCAACCCGGAGGAAAAGCCTCCATTCAGGCTTCCATTCAACAATCGGGCAAGACTCCTAAAATGCAAGGCGAATTATCTCTGGATAACATATACGCCAAGATTCCAGGCTTGTCTCAGCCCATCAAGAATGGAAACGGGAAGATACAATTCGACATAAAACAGGCAAAAACCGACGGATTCTCATTCCAACTGGGGCAATCGAAACTCAACCTGACCGCATCCGTCAGTTCGTTTTCCCCTCTCGCCGCGCGATACGACATCGCAACGGATAAAATAGCACTCGGCGATCTGATCCAGCCGCCCGATAATATGAAGAACGATTCCTTGGAAAAAGTCGCCGTATCGGGAACAGTATCTCTAAAAGACGGATTACAATCTATGGGAGATTTTAATTCCGGACAGGGCGTTTTTTATGGCTTGAAGTTTACCAACCTGCGCAGTCCCTTTCAGATGGAAAACAAAACACTATCTATGAATAATCTATCCCTGCAAACATTGAATGGTGCGGTGGAAGGCAAAATCCGTTACGACATGCGCCAGGAACCTCCCCAATTCGACATCGCCGCGCAAACCAAGAGTATCGATCTGGCCGAACTCATTCGTACTAAAGTCCGTTGGTTTCCCGAGTTTATTCAGGGGAAAGTCAATATGAACCTCGATCTGGCGGGGAGCGGCGTTTCCTGGGATACAATCAAACCTTCTCTCCAGGGAAACGGCGCTCTGGAGATTTCCGACGGTATGCTGCTCAACGTCAATATCGCCGATAAGGTATTGAATGGATTGACCGGCATGCCGGGCATCGCCAATTTCGTGACCAGCCAGTATAGAGATCAGTATCCGGCCGTCTTCGCTTCCCAACATACGGTTTTTGAAATGTTAAAACTGGAAACCGCCATTCAAGGTGGACGGCTCGATTTCAAAAATATGCTGATTACGGCGACCGATTGGGCGATAAACGGCGAGGGATGGATGAATTTTGGCGAACAACTCTCAAGCGATGCCCTGCTCCGTTTATCCAAAGGCTTCACTTCGTTTCTGACCGGCCAGGTGGGTGCGTTCAAATATCTAACCGACGAGAATGGAAACATGGCGATTCCCTTCTCGCTGACCGGTATTCTTCCCACCTTGAGGCCTCAACCCAATGCGGATTTTGTGGGTGGCATTCTGCAAAAAGCCGTCGCGGGTCAGGTAATGGATAAACTCAATCTAAAGGGGATGCCCGGATTTTCCAACCTGATGCAATTGCCATTCGAGAGTAAATCCAAAACCCGGCAAAACCTCCCCGAGATACCAGCCGACAAGGCGGTCAAGACCCAGATTCCAGATGCGACCCGTGCAGTTTCTCCCGCACGTGATATCCAATCGCCTACGCAAGCCCTGTCGGTTCCTTCTCAGGTACAATCCGCCACACCGGTCATCTCTCAACCCACGCAGATCACTCCAAAGGATGTCTTAAATCCCCTTCTGAAACTACTGGATAAAAAGAAGCAATGAAATACGAACGCGTTATCATTTCAGATATGTTGGAAATCGCACCTCCGGGAATAGGAATAATTTAATCGGATCGCTTGTTTTCAGTTTGTTAGAACACCGGTTTGTTCTACAATACAATCCGGAAACACATACTTTTTATGAGGTGCACCGCCGTGATTTCCTCATTTCGAAATCTATTTCTAACCTGTTCGATACTGGTCGTTCCCTTCGTATACCTATCGGCTAATTCGGCCAGGGAAGAGATTCGTCCCTCCGTTCTGAAAGGAACCTGGTACGCTGGAAGCCGGGATACTCTGCAGAAACAAGTGGATGATCTATTGAGTCAAGTGCCCGATCCAAAAACCAATCCCAACCGGATTCGCGCTGTCATCGCCCCGCATGCGGGTTATACCTGGTCGGGGGCGTGCGCGGCGCACAGCTATAAACCGTTGAAAGGAGCTGGTTATAAACGGATCGTTGTTCTTGCTCCCTCGCATCATACGTTTTATCAGGGGGGATCGATCGCGAAGGTGGACGCTTACGAAACGCCGTTGGGAAAGATTATGCTGGATCGGGTGGCCTGCGATACGCTGATGAAATCCCAGTATTTTTCCGATCGTCCCGAAGCCCATTCGCAAGAACACAGCATCGAGATTCAATTACCCTTCCTACAGCGTGTCTTGGGAGATTTCACACTGGTTCCGATAGTAATCAGCGAGCTGACCTCGGGAGAATGTATCGGAATCGCCGATGCGATTCGGCCATTGCTCGACCGCGACACCCTCTTGGTGATAAGTTCCGATTTCACCCATCAGGGACCGCGTTTTCAATACGTTCCTTTTAAGGATCGCGTAAAAGAAAACATACAGCGTCTCGATTTCGTAGCGGTGAATTTTATTCTGAATTTGAACGTTCGTGGTTTCGGGGATTTTTTGGAAAAAACGAAGGCTACGATATGCGGGCGGAATCCCATCAAAATCGGCATGATGGCGTTGCCCATGCAAACGCAGGTGGAGTTTGTTCGGTACGAAACATCGGGCGATAAAACAAAAGATTACTCGGAGACAGTCAGTTATTGTTCTATGCTATTCCGGGAACGAACAGATTATTTGGATGAAAACGAAACGAAGGCCTTATTACAATCGGCTCGTGCTACATTGACCGAAACATTCAAGCAGAAAAAGCCAACCGAATCCATGATACCGGAAGATCGTCTGACGGCACGTCTCCAACAGCCCAAAGGCGTATTCGTCACACTTAACAAAAAAGATTCCCTGCGCGGCTGTATCGGTCATTTGGAGAGCGATCAACCATTATTCAAAGCGGTTCCAAATACTGTTTTGCTTTCTGCTTTCTCCGACCGCCGGTTCGAACCGTTGGAAGAGAAAGAATTGAATGAGATCGATATCGAAATATCAGTCATGTCGCCTATGAAAACGATCGACTCATGGAAAGAAATCGTTCTCGGACGGGATGGGATCGTCGTTGAAAAAAATGGACGCAGGGCTTTATATCTACCCCAGGTGGCATTGGAACAAGGTTGGAATATCGAGGATACATTGAGCCATTTGTGTGAAAAAGCGAGTTTAAACGCAAACGATTGGAAAAGTGGATGCTCTTTCCAGACGTTCACCGCACAGGTGTTTGGAGAGACGTTTCGGGAAATGAAGGGAATATAGGCATCCATTTTGAAGAATAGGTTTTTTTATTCATGAAACAACTCTATTCGAGACGTACGATTATAAGATCGATGGGATTGATCGCTTTTTCGGGGCCGGCGTTGTGGTTGGCGCGTCGTTCGGAAAGCGAATCATCTACGATGAATCCCCGGCAAAAAAGCCGTGTGGTGATTGCCCGTAAAGACGGGATACTCCAAGATCAAAACATTCTCGATATCGAACAAACCGGCCGGTTGCTCGATGAGGCGATCTGCGCAATGGGAGATCAAAAGGATCCACTCACTGTATGGCGGTCTCTTTTTTCGCCTACAGACCGTGTATCAATAAAAGTGAACACCCTGGGTGGCCGTATGATGTCACCGCATCCCGAGCTGGCGTATGCCATTGCCGAACGGTTGACGAAAATAGGCATTACGCCAGACCGCATCTTGATCTGGGATCGCAACGAACGGGAACTACTGGCGGCGGGCTATAGCCCCCAAACGGCGCAAGGCAAAGCCAAGATTATCGCTACCGACACGCAGGGAATCGGTTATGAAAGGCAACCAGAAATCAGCGGCAGTATCGGTTCCTGTTTTTCGCGAATCATCTCGAAGGGTTGTACCGCCTTCATCAATCTGGGTGTCCTGAAAGATCACGATCTTTCGGGAATCTCGGCGGGGATGAAAAACCTGTTCGGGCTGATCCACAATCCAAACCGCTACCACTTCGACGTGCATAAAGACCCCTACCTGCCGGATTTATATTTGCATCCTTACGTTAAGAATAAACTGCGTCTGACGATCTGTGATGGTTTCCGGGGGCAGTTCGACGGAGGGCCGGCCTATAGCCCTAAAGGGATTTGGGAATACAACGGTTTGATCGTTTCGACCGATCCCGTGGCGGCCGATTCGGTCGCCGCACGAATTCTCGAACAAAAACGCTTGGAGAATAAGTTGCCGTCCTTCAAGGAAGCGGGACGAGAGCCGTTGTATATCCAACTGGCGGAAGAAAAGAATATCGGTCTGGCCGATCCGGCCCGAATCCAGATCGCGGAAGTCACAATTTGAGGGAAAGCCATGAACGAGTTGCTGAAACGGCGCGAATTTATAGAAACATCGGTCATTGCGGGGTGCGCGCTTTCTGCCGGTTATTTCTCATTAAGCCACCCTATCCCCGTGCAGGCCGCCGATTCTCTGCCGCTGATTTCGGAAGTTTCGGATCATGAGGCCCTGTATTACGATAAATTGGATGGCCTAAAGGTTCAATGCAAACTCTGTCCAAAAGAATGCCGGGTGGCAGACAACGAGCGGGGTTATTGCGGTGTGCGTGAGAATCGGGGTGGGATTTATAAAACGCTGGTGTATGGACGCCCCTGCACGGTACACGTCGATCCCATCGAGAAGAAACCGCTGTTTCATTACCTGCCTGGAACCTCCGCCTTCTCGCTGGCGACCGCCGGATGCAATATGGAATGCCAATTCTGCCAGAACTGGGATATCTCGCAATTTCGCCCCGAACAAATCCGCATGATCGATCTGCCTCCTCAGCAGACAGCGAAGCTGGCTTGGGAAACGAAAAGCGAGACCATTGCCTATACGTATTCGGAGCCAGTCGTTTTTTACGAATACATGCTCGACACGGCCAAAGCGGCGCGGGAACTGGGAATCGGCAGCGTCATGATTTCCAACGGGTATATTCAGGAAAAACCCCTGCGTGAATTATGCAAACAATTGACAGGAATCAAAATCGATTTCAAGGGGTTCACCGAGAAATTCTATAAAGAGACATGCAATGGTGAATTGGAACCCGTCAAGAAAGCCCTTAAGGTGATCCGGGAGGAAGGCATCTGGCTGGAACTAGTGGTCTTGATTATCCCTACGCTCAACGACAGCGCCGATGAAAATAAGGCGATGGCGGATTGGATTGTGGAAAACCTGGGAGATCAGACGCCGGTACATCTGACTCGCTATCATCCGACTTATAAACTGCAAATCACTTCCACCCCGGTGAAAACGCTGGAAACCCTTCGCGGCGTCTTGCGCAAACAGGGATTAAAATACGTGTACTTGGGCAATGTAGCCGGTCATCCAGCGGAAAATACCCAATGCCCGGAATGCGAGGCCGTTCTAATCCGGCGCGTGGGTTTTGAAACCATGATGGAGAATCTCGAAAACGGAGAGTGCAAGAAATGCCATACCGCAATTCCCGGCGTGTGGGTGGATCCTTTGAAGAAAGAAAAAAAAGAAACTGGATGATTCAATCATGCAGTATGGTTTGGTTATGCGGCCATTATTCTTGATTCTTGAGTGATTGGTTTTAAGCAATTTGGCAGAATTCTATTGAGAAGAGGCTTTCACCATGCGAAACGAGTTCACGGCGATTATCGAGCGAGACGGTGATTGGTATATCGGATATTGCCCTGAAATCCCAGGAGCCAATGGACAGGGACAAACACCAGACGAATGCCGCCATAATCTCTCCGAAGCTATTTCGTTAATACTCGAAGATCGCCGCCAGGATGCATTGCGAGGAATTCCCGCCGATGCGATCCATGATGTATTGATCGTTCAATGAAACGATCTACTCTATTACGCCATCTGCGTAAATTCGGTTGTTATCTAAAGCGAGAGGGATCATCTCATTCGCTCTGGTGCAATCCGAATACTGGCCATGTAGAGGCCATTCCACGTCATTCGGAAATTCCAGAACAACTCGCAATGAAAATCTGCCGCCAACTTTCTATCCCAGAAATCGGAAAATAATCGACTGATTCGCCCAATCGACATCGTTCTTGTTCCTCAAGTGGATTAGGGATAATGCTCCCCATACGATGCAAAAAGGGATTAATACAATCGAAGCGTCAATCGAATAACCACCAGGGATTTTCGGAAACTTTCACTTGGCCATTCTCTTCCAGAAAAACGGCCAGCAATTTTTCTCCATTCGTATAAGCCCAATACTGATAAGCGCCCGATTCCCGGTAAAAAGCAGGAGAGCCGCATTTCTGTTTGAGTTCGTTAAAATCCAGAGTCTGTCCGGAATACGCCAGGGCCCGGTCGTAAGATTTTTGGCAATCAACGCGATACTTATGAAGGGAGTTGGATGAAAAAAACAAAATGAAAATTACAATCATCATAGTGCCGACCGCCAGTCTCCATTGGCGTGTTATCAGAAAGTAATAAGCGATGTAGATAACACCAATCAGCATGAACACAGGGCCGAAGATGGCCACCAGACCTGCCGTATGATAGGGAACGAACCGTGCCGCCACGATGCCCAGATTGACGCAGAAATCCACTCCCCACGGAGTCCAGTGAATGTTGGCCATTTGGAAAATCTTAAAAAGGGCGATATATAAAATGAATCCCACAAAAGGTACAAATAACGCTCCCAAAACCAGAATCATACGCCGGTGATCCTGGCGGAATGTTGGTTCGTCCTGAGTAAGAACGCCGTTGTTGATTCTGATTCTCTCTTCCATGATTCCATACGCTCCCTATTCGTTTTGCCACTTCCATAGTAACAAAACACTCAGGGCATTCAAGCCAGCCAGGATAAAGAAAGCATTCAGGAGTCCGATCAAAGGAATCAGGAAGGTACCAGTAACCAGAGCGCCCAACGCTCCCCCGGCACAATCGCAAGCGTCGATCCATCCTGCCAGGGAGGAGAAGCCAATTCCCTGCTCTTCCACACTCCGCGTGACCAACAAGAGGATTCTGCCCATTAAAAAAGCGATTGCCAACAGCCAAATCCAGAGCAGATATTGCGTCCAGACCGTGGATAAAGATTCGGGGAGTGGATGGCTGGAAAGAACCCAGGGTGAAAGAAGAAAGATCAGTATCATCACAAAAATAACTCGAAAAAGCCGTTGAGAAGTAGACCGGGATAGAAGAGTTTTTTGCCGGAAAGATACACCGAGGGCGAGTCCTAGCATGAAGATTCCAAAAAAGAGTCCAATATGTTGATAAAGATATCCGACACGGCTCTGATAAAACAAGAGGATAATCGTTTCGGCTGCCAGAGAAGAAAAACCGGCGACAAATAAGGCAATCATCGGCGCAGAGGAATGATTCGTGCGGGAGAAAACAATCCGCACCAACAGAATAACCAATGCAAACAGAACGGTTGTAACGAACGCCGCCAATCCAGCCAGTCTCCATCCCGTGACTGCCAGTGAATCGACTGGTAGCCATTTCAGATATCCATACTGCTTGGACCATTGAAGGAGATTATAAAGGTAGCATAACGGCCGTGTATCGCTGTTCCTTGGCAGATTTCTATACGATTGAAACGATCGTTCGATTTTTTCAATGCGGGCGGCGTCATAATAAATTGAATAGATGGCAGGCGAAAAATTATCGGTGGGGGGATGCAGTTGGGTAAATCGCTCGGTGATCGTTCGTATATCGAAAAGCAATTGCCGATTGGGGCTGGCGAAGAACCACCATTGCGTACCAGGGACGGCCAATACATGGGTAAAGACATCGCGTAGAGTCCAGTAAAGAGTCCCGCAAAGAAAACCGGTATCGCCTTTTTCATAACTGGGCGTGCCGGTTAGCGTCATGGCAACGACGCCATCGTTGGTGAGCATTTTTTTTAGACTGATGAAAAATTCGCGGGTGTAATAGCGGTTGACTACCGCATTGGTGGGATCGGGTTTATTGATGGCGATCAGGTCAAAATAGGAACTCCAATTTACATCCGCGGCGTAGCGGATCGCGTCGGTAT
>CAZFOX010000082.1:0-4202 GCA_964520565.1 uncultured bacterium
GTTCGTCAGAATAAAGAATCCGATCCACCAGAATACCTCGATTGTCCACTAGATCGATAGATTCTCCATCATTGCTCAAATGGCCGTTATAGGGCCCCATGACCTCCTGATGAGGATAAATCTGGTGGAATACATCGGGCGATGGGGATATCACAAGGAAACCGCCGCCGGGAATCAGAGTACCCAATGGGAATTGATACTGAATCCCTCTTTGAATCGACCATCCAGTCAAATCGATGGCGTTCAAATCGGAATTATATAATTCCAGGAATTCCTCCTCGTTATTCAGGTCGACAGGATTATACAAAATTTCGTTGATGACTACATGCGCCTTGGCGTAATCGCAAACGGAAGTCAGGAGAAGAAGAAAAGCCAAAAAGTAGAAGATATTTTTCAACACAGGATATATATCCATCGCATCCTACGAATCCATCAACTAGGAATAATAATAACATTACCGATTATCTTTGTCTCAGGAATCTCTTTTGTTAAGACTTAAGAGACAAAAAATCCATTATCCGGTGAGTATTTTTAAAAACAGAGTTCTCTTCCCTTGGCATTTTTCCGTTTTAAGAGGGGGGTGTTCGGCTTGAAAGGGTTATTCGACAATAACAACGTTGATGGCTTGAGGTCCTTTTTTCCCTTCGGTAATCTCGAATTCGATTGCCTGGCCTTCTTCTAGCTTGCGAAATCCTTCTCCCTTGATACCTGTGTAATGGACAAAGATATCGCTGCCTTGATCCTGCTGGATAAATCCATAACCTTTCTCAACATTAAACCATTTCACAACTCCTCGAGGCACTTTGTTATCTCCTTTCTTATAAAAAACTATTCCTACAGAACCCAATAACTCCTCCAAGAATCTTCATCAATATACAATAATAAATCACTTGTGAAAAGAACTTTTTTTATTCAATCGATTTTTATTTCTATAACCGGATATCTTACACGGGTTCACTACCACAATTCAGGTAACCCTTATCATCTAAGAAAATCCGGCAGAAATGTCTTGAAGACGAAACTCACACTATATATATCTTGTATCAGTTACTTGGATCGATCCACGAAGTCTTGTGGATCGAATTTACGTTGAAGACTTTTTGCCGTTTCGTCATTTAATGCTATGATTTGGAGGTATTCATGAAGAATTACTATAGATCTTCTTTTTTTTATTCGGCAAAATAAGAACGAATGAGTATAGACTTGTATTCTTTTTCGCATGGGAGAGAACATAAATGAATACAAATCAAATTGTTATCTGCATTCTACTCCTGAGTTGTCCATCCATTATTTTGGGAACCGAATCATCGATAGGAAAGGATTCATCACCAATGTTGCCAGGACAATATACTCCATTTGAGTATCCTCTACCTTCTACATCAACCGAATGGGATCAGACAAAAATTGAACTTCGTCAGATACTTTGGCGTCTCCTGGGCGATCTCCCCGAGCCATTCACACCTCAACCCAAAATCATCCGGCGGGAACAAAAAACGGGTTATGCCTTGGAGAAATTCCAATTTGAGAATGGTGTAGGCGATACTGTTTATGGATATATTGCCGTTCCTGACAGACGTACTAAGCCGGGACCCGCCATTCTTTATCACCATTACCACGGGGGAGAATACGATAATGGAAAAGAAGAAATTCTGAAAAATTACCCCATCGATCGTCCACCTGTGGAGTCTCTGACCCAGGAGGGGTATGTGGTTCTGGCCATCGATGCTTATGCATTTGGCGAGCGGCAACATCAGGGAGCGGCGGGCAACCGGGAGAAAGGTGGACAAACGGAATCGTCCTTGTTTAAGCAATTCATTTGGCAAGGGAAGACTTTATGGGGGATGATGGTACGCGACGATCAATTGGCGTTGAATTATCTTCTATCTCGTCCGGAAGTCGATCCTCAGCGGGTTGGTGCAACCGGGATGAGCATGGGTAGTACCCGCACCTGGTGGCTAACCGCTCTGGATGAGCGCATTCATGCCGCCGTGTGCGTATGCTGTCTTACCCGATATCAGAACCTGATCCGGCACGGTGAAATTAACCAACATGGGATTTATTACTTCGTCCCCAGTCTTTTGAAGGAGGGGATCGATATGGAAGCGGTGGTTGGCCTCATTGCACCACGTCCCCTTTTAACCTTAACCGGAGATCGGGACGGTGGATCGCCCGCAGACGGTGTCATCGCCATCAATACCTTTGTCGATAAAATTTTTGGACTCTATCATTTGAAAGACCAATTCCGAAGCGTTCTCTACCCGGGAGTGGCACATCAGTACACTCCGGAAATGTGGAAAGAAACCCTTGCCTGGTTTAAAAAACATCTACAATAACACCCTATGGCTGTCAAACCGCCTCGCGGCGTTCTACCCAATATCCTATTTCCGAAGGTGATGCTGGCCCCCGTGGCGGGCGTAACCGACCGGGCACACCGTGAAATCGCCCGGCTTCACGGATGCCCTCTCACTTTTTCCGAACTCATTAGCGCGAGGGGAATACGTGAAAAAAACCGCGGCTCGATTGAAATGCTGGATGAATGCCGCGGCGAACATCCCCTGATCGTACAAGTATTCGGAAATGAAGCCGATTCCATCGACTACGCGGTTCGAGCTGTGGATGAAATGGGCGCCGATGGTGTCAACCTCAACCTGGGATGCCCTGTTAAGAAAGTATTCAAAAACGGTTCCGGATGTGGTTTAACCGTCTTTCCGACGGAACTGGTTTACGTCATCCGAGCCATGCGGAAAGCGACAGAAAAACACCTCTCCGTGAAAATCCGCGCCGGAGTCAATCACAATTCTCTCAATTACCGCCTCATTGGCGATATCGCTCAGGGCGAAGGATGCGATGCCATCATCTTTCACGCCCGCACCCGCATGATGGGATTCGGCGGAGAAGCGCAATGGCAATGGATCGGCGATTTAAAGCAGTATCTGGATATTCCAGTTATCGGCAATGGCGATATTGTGGATGCACTGAGCGCCAAACGCATGTTCGACCAGACCGGATGCGATGGCGTTATGATCGCCCGGGGAGCTTATGGAAATCCTTGGATCTTTCAGGAAATCCTTGACTATCTCGCCACCGGCCGGATTCCACCTTCGCCCTCGTTCCAAGATCGCCTGGATACTCTCATGCATCACCTGCGGCTGGCGGTTGAATGGAAGGGACACCCTCGAGGCGTTTTCGAAATGCGCAAGCAATTCGGCTGGTACATCAAGGGATACCGAAACGTTCGATTTCTTCGGGAAAAAGTCAATCATCTCGAAAACCTGCAAGATGTTTTGGACGCTATAACTCAATGGGCCGAGACCGTCTCCCAGGAACCAGCGGAATCCTACGAAATCGCCGCCCCCCATTCATACCGCTCCGTCAACCTTCGCATTGCCTGAATCATCCAAGATTTCCGGGACGGAGTGGGTTGGATGTATTGAGTCTGAAACGGCAGTCAGATACAGAGATATACGCTCCCACAATCTCTTTTCGTAAGTTAGGATGATAGGATAGAACGAACGCAATTCTGCACGATTTAAAATCCACGAGGCGATCATGAAACGAATTCTGTTTATCGCTGCGGTTATTCTATGTACGGTATTCTCATTCGCTCAAACAGTGGATATGGATTCCCTTTTTTCCTGGAACGTATCCCTTCCAGAGACCAGTATCGCTCAGGGCGCTTCGGGAACTCTTGAACTGACACTGACCGTGGCCGCCGATCATATTGTCTACGAGAATATGACAAGCGTTTCGGTTGAAGGATCGGAAGGTTTCCAAGCCGGCGATCCGATTTCCCCAGAAGCCCATATCAAACTCGATCCAACCGATGGCAAGGAAAAAAAGGTTTTCACGGATACGGTCATCTTCCGCATTCCATTTACTCTGGCTCCTAATACTCCGATCGGAGAAATGCCGATTGAAGTCACGGCCAAATATCAGGGATGTTCGCAGACTCTTTGCTATTTTCCCCAGACACGTAAATTCCCACTGATACTTCGTGTTGTTGAAAGTAAGAACGAGACATCGTCAACGTCATCCCAATCATCCGGAACGACACCGGAGGTTCAAACGAAGACTCCCACGGTTCCTCTGCAGGATTTATCCAGGCAAAGCGATTATTTCGCACGGGGTTATTTTTTAACATTTCTATTTGTTTACGTATTAGGAATTGTGACCAGTTTTACACCATGCGTGTATCCTCTGAT
>CAZFOX010000082.1:4224-11410 GCA_964520565.1 uncultured bacterium
AAACTAAAAGTACTCTGCATGCTTTCTCCCTGGCTTCGACGTACGTTCTGGGAATTGTCATCATGTACTCGGCGCTGGGGTATATTGCCGCCGCTACGGGAGCGATCTTTGGCCAGTTCATGAGCAATCCCTGGGTAATGGGAGGTGTAGCCCTGTTTTTTATTGCGATGGGGCTTTCCATGATGGGGCTTTTCGAACTGCAATTGCCCTCCTCTTTTCAGTCCAAATTGAGCCAGGTTGGAGGTGAGGGATATCTCAGTGCGATAGGAATGGGACTCATCGCCGGAGTTGTCGCCGCTCCCTGCACCGGGCCGGTTCTGGGCGGCATTCTGGCTTATATAGCGACTACTGGCAATACTACGCTGGGTATCTCGTTGCTGGCGGTTTATTCCCTGGGTCTGGGGACGCTCTTTTTGGTCATCGGAACCTATTCCAGTATGATTCAGCGTCTCCCCAAATCAGGCGGCTGGATGGAGGGTGTGAAAAGCGTATTCGCCGTAATCCTATTTGTCTGCGCTTTGTACTTTCTCAAAAATGCATTCCCTGTTCTTAAACTCGATCACGTCCGCGATGGAGCGATCTATGGTATTTCGGCGATTCTGCTTCTGGCGGGAATCACAAATGGCGCCTTTCATCTTTCCATCCATGCCAAGAAAAGAGCCGAACGTATCCGCAAAATCAGCGGCGTCCTGGCCTGTGTCGCCGCGCTATACCTTCCGTTGGGAACCAGTGCTCCCGTCGGCGAAGGACAGGTGAACTGGCAAACGGATATTGAAGAAGGCCTGGTGCTAGCCCAAGAGCTGAACAAGCCGGTTATGATCGATTTCTGGGCGGAATGGTGCACGATTTGTAAAGAGATCGATCGCTATACGTTTCATGATAAAAGTGTCGCCGATACACTTAACGAACAATTCGTCTCCATAAAAATCGACCTCACACAGGACGATACCAAAGAAGCACAAACCCTCATAGAACAATATAAAATCCACGGCCTGCCTCTGATTGTTTTTCTCGATTCGTCGGGAAAAGAAATAGAAGGTAACAGAATTAACGAGTTTGTCAAACCGGAGGATTTTCTGGAAATTCTTAATAATTTATAGTAAGATAACGACTTCAATTCTATTTATTCAATCGGGGAGAAATCGATCATGTACCGAGTTTTCTTTCTGCTATACATCTTATTCAATGTCGTTCAATCCGATGCATCTCCAATTCAATTGCACCCTGATAATCCTCATTATTTTCTCTATCAGGGTAAACCAACAGTACTGATTTCTTCCTGCGAACATTACGGAGCCGTACTCAATCTGGATTTCGATTACGAGAAATACCTGGATACGCTCCAATCCGAAGGTCTGAATTACACACGGATATTTTCGGGCACGTATGTGGAAATTCCCGGCAGTTTCGACATTGAGAATAACACCTTAGCCCCCCATGAAGGCCGCTTTCTCGCTCCCTGGGCGCGTAGTAATACCCCCGGTTACGCCAGAGGCGGCAATAAATTCGACTTGGAAAAATGGAGCAACGAATATTTTACTCGGTTAAAGGATTTTCTTCGGAAGGCGGAAGAAAGAGAGATTATCGTCGAAATCACTCTGTTCTCTTCCATTTATACCGACGAAAACTGGAATATCAGCGCACTGAATCCTCAAAATAACATCAATGATACTGACGACATTCAGCGGCATTTCGTGCATACTCTCAATAACGGCAACCTTCTGAAATACCAGGAGGTGTTCGTTCGACATATCGTGCGCGAAGTGAATTCGTTCGATAATTGTTTCTTTGAGGTTCAAAACGAACCCTATGCCGACCACTCCTACATCGTCCATGCCATCATTCCCGTCGATCGGGACGCGTTCTCGACCTGGCATCGCCGAGTCGAGATCAGTGCGAAAGAGGCTGTGGATTGGTTAAAAGTCATCACATCGTATATTGTGGACGAAGAAAAAAAACTGCCTCAAAAACATCTTATCGCACAAAACTATTGTAATTTCTTTTACCCCTTGAAAGACGTCGATCCCAACGTTTCCATCCTCAATTTTCATAACGCCTGGCCGGAGGCGTTTTACCTCAATGAAGGTCTTAACCGTGTGGTGGGTTTTGATGAATCCGGTTTTTCGGGAGACGGCGACGATACGTATCGACTGCAGGGATGGAATTTCGTCCTGGGAGGCGGTGGACTCTTCAACCACCTCGATTATTCCTTCTCCACAGATCGGGAAGATGGAACTGATAAATATAGTGCGCCTGGCGGCGGTAGTCCCGCGCTTCGTAAACAAATCAGCATACTCAAGAAATTCCTGGAGGATTTCGATTTCATCCATATGGCTCCCGATTTTCAGGCCGTGAAATCCGCTCCCGGCGCGTTCCGCCGCGTCCTATCCAATCCCGGCAGGGAATACGCCATTTACCTCTATGGCGGTGATTGCCGCGAATTGACCTTATCGATTCCAACGGGAACCTATCGCGGGGAATGGATCGATACAAAGACAGGTAACGTTATCAAGAACGAGTATTTTTTGCATAATCAACCACTTAAACAACTTGCCTGCCCCGTTTACCAGAACGATGTCGCGTTGAAAATAATCCGAAGTGAATAATTCTAAAACGAACAGAAATTCGGGCTAATCTATGAGAAAACAACTATTCCTAATCTCCGTAGGCCTTTTGTCTCTTCTCTCTTTCATCTCTTCGGCTTATGCCGAACGGAAACCGGATCTGCCTGATGGAACCTTCTTGCAAGATATCGGAACGGTGTTTACCGAAACCGATGGAATTCCATCCATCGCCGCTTACTCCATCGCGGTTTCCAAAGATGGATCGGTGTATGCGGGAATGGATGACGGTTTGTATGTTTATCGCGAGAATCGATGGACAAAAATCGAGGGAATTCCATCTGTACCCGTCTCCTGCCTAGCTACTTATTACGATGCCATATTGGCCTTGGTGAAAAATGCACTCTACGAAGTTACGCGCGATTCAATCCGCCGAACGACAGATATACCGCTAAAAGACATTCACGAAATCGTCACTAATGGAACCCGGATATTCGCCGCATCGAATGACGGTTTATTTGTATGGGATGGCGATTGTCTCTCTCCCATAACCGAACTGAACGATCTTCTCGGGGAAAACAAAACCGTTTATGCCATCACTTTTTCCAACGATCATTCTCTCGCCATTGCCGCCGAAACGGGATTATATTTTCAAAAGCCCAACCAATCCTGGACGGCACTATATCCCCATACACCCGATAACCGGAGTTGGGCTCTCCGGCAAGTGCGAGGTGTATCGTTTGATTCCCAGCGACGTCTCTGGTTTGCCAGTCCTCAGGGCGTTGGGTGTTACGATGGTTCGGAATGGAAACTGTATACCGGCCAGGAGGGTTTACCTTATAACGATTTTACCTGTGTGAGATTGGGAGAGAACGGCGATGTCTGGTTTGGTACCCGGATCGGCTCGATTCGCTGGGACGGAAAAAACTGGGCTTATCGCCAGGGACGCCGCTGGTTGCCGCACGATACCATCCACGATATGGTGATCGATTCGCAAGGAAACGCCTGGCTGGCGACACCCGCCGGTGTAGGACGTATTGAACGCCGGCCTATGACGCTCCAGGATAAAGCAGCCTTTTACGAAGACGAAATTGAGAAATACATCAAGAGAACCGAGTATGGTTATCTGTCCGAAGTCGGCTTGAAAAAACCAGGCGATAAAAGCGAAATCGTATACAGCGACAGCGACAACGACGGCCTTTGGACCAGCATGTACGGCGCGGGTGAATGTTTTGCCTACGCCGCCACCAAAGATCCATCCGCAAAACGCCGCGCAGAACAGGCCTTCGAAGCACTCCGGTTTCTCAGCATCGCTCCGATCGGCGGAGAAGTCGAACAACAAGCCGGTTTTGTAGCCCGCACGATTCTCCCAACAACAGAACCCGATCCCAACCAGCGGGAAAGCTATACACGGGAAGGCATGCAACGACGCCGGGATTCAGAGGATCGGCGCTGGAAGGTTTATTATCCCCGTTGGCCGCTCACGCAGGACAAAAAATACTGGTATAAAACCGACACCAGTTCCGACGAGCTCGACGGGCATTTTTTCTTCTACCCGCTGTATTACGATTTGGTGGCCGAAACGTCTGAAGAAAAAGAACGCGTGCGGAAAGTGGTGCGTGATATTGCCAATCATTTAATTCGTAACGATTTCTGCCTCGTCGATCACGATGGGACACCAACACGCTGGGCGGTTTATAGTCCCGCCATACTGAATCACGATTTCGCCTGGTATGCCGAACGGGGTTTGAACTCGCTCAGCATACTATCCTATCTGGCTGTGGCGGAACACATAACCGGCGATCCTCGATACGGTGAAACAGCCGCGTTCCTGATCGAAAAACACAGTTACAACCTGAACGCCATGATACCCAAATTGCAACGCGGGATGGGTTCAGGGAATCAATCGGATGACGAAATGGCGTTCATGAGTTTTTATAACCTGATTAAATATACAAAAAATGAAACCCTGCGCGGTCAAATGTTGTTTTCTTTTAACAATTATTGGATTCTCGAATTCCCCGAAATGAATCCATTTTTCAATTATGCATACGCCTCCTGCGCCTTAGGAAAAACCTTTACCGATCCCTGGGGAACTTACGATTTATCGCCCTGGAATGGTTGGCGTGAGGATTCTCTAGAAACACTACAGGATTTCCCACTGGATCGGGTAAACTGGGGACACCGGAACAGCCACCGCCTGGATATCGTTTCCTTGCCGAAGTCGTCGGGAACCGATCCGGAAGAAAAAAGCACACGGGCGCGGGGTTATCGCATCAACGGAAAAACGATCTCTGTATCGGAGCGGCATTTCAACCATTGGAATACCGATCCCTGGACGTTGGATTACCATGGGAACGGCCACGAGTTGGCCAGTGGAACCGTTTATTTGCTCCCCTATTACATGGGATTGTATTATGGTTTTATCGAATAATAGTATCGTTCCAGCCGCCTTTTCGCTTTACGGTTTTTTCTGATATACCCGCACGTAATCCACTTCGAACCGCGCCGGGAATTTCGTTTGCGATGGGTCGCCGCCATTGGTTCCGCCGATAGCCAGGTTAAGTAGCAGGTAGTGCGGTTCGTGGAAGGGATTCTCTTTCTCACTGTCCTGATTGATGGTTTTGGTGAGGTCGATGGTATTCATCAGAAAATCGTCCACATAGAGATCGATCTTCTTTTCATCCCAATCCATCCGCCAGATGTGAAATTTGTTGGACCATTCGGGATCGTTGAATTCCGTGATCGGTTTCTTGATATCGTCCCAGACCGCCGTCCAGGGCTTGCCGCTTACCCAACAGGCGTTGGCGAGCAGAATGCCCCGGTAAAATTCCATAATGTCGATCTCGCCGCAGCCCGGCCAGGGACGCGCCGTACCGAGCGTCCAAAAGGCAGGCCACATGCCCATCTGCGTATCGATCCGCCCCCGCATCTCGAAACGCCCGTACAGCCATTGATGATATCCGTTCGTATGAATGCAAGCGGATGTGTACTCGGCAAACTCGCGGTTTCTTTTCCAATTTTTTCCATTGGGATCGAAAAGAGGATTTTTCACGCGTTCTCTTCTCGCTTCGATAATCAAGAATCCGTTCTCGCAGCGGGCATTCTCCGGTTGATACCATTGCAATTCCTCATTGCGTACAAAGCCATGTTCGTACGTCCAGTTCATGGGATCGGGAAATCCGTTCTGGTTGAACTCATCCGCCCAAACCAGTTCGTAATCCGTTGTGGTACCCTGGGCACAACAAAAAGAAATTGGCAGTACGAAAATGCACGTTTGAAGTATACGAATAAAACGAATCATAACGCAGTTATCCTTTGTCTCTATGATTCCATGCGACTGGATTTCATTACACTTGAAACAGGGCAATCTTACCATGAATTGTTCATCAACAAAAATCCATCCAATTGAAAAACGGAATAGTAAATAATCTGATAAATCAATAGGGGAAATTGTGCTATTCCCATTCATAATATGAAAAAAATGCGATAATTTATAATAAAAGATTTTCAAAGTGTAATGATTCGTCTACTGTGTTTATTACTTCTGCCATCCCTTTCATTCCTAAAAAACAAGGTGAAAAATGAAAAAATTTCCAAAATTCTTCCCCCTGGGCATCGCTCTATTCATTTTTCTATTAACAGGAGTGAATAATTCACAATCGGCAGTCGAACTAGTAAAAGGCGATGTTTCCGGTGACGAATATATCGACGGGCGGGACGCTCTGCTGATTTTACAACACCTAGAGAAAATACTTACGTTGAGTCAGGAGCAATGGGAACGGGGCGATGTTTATCCCAATCCCGGAACAGAAGGACGCCGTGTGGGAGATGGCGCCCTAACCCGCAATGACGCGCTAACCATTCTGGAGGAAACCGTCGGCTTGATTTCCCCCGGCGATCTAACCGGTGATTACAACCAGTCCCAGCCCATTATCGACGCCCTCGAACCGAGCGCGGGACGGGTGGGCGATCGCGCCACCTTGATGGGACGCAATTTCCCGGCGGGGAACAGCGTTGACACGGAGTTGTTCATGGGCGAAGTGCGGGCGGAGATTGTTTCCATTACCGGCTCGTTGATCACGTTCGTCGTACCCGAAGGAGCGGCAAGCGCGCGCATTCGCTTAAACACCTTAGGTGGCTCTGCCATCAGCGATGAATCCTTCAGCGTTCTCGATGCCGTCGCTGGCGTATTGAAAGTCGATGGGACGCTCGATCCACAAAACTTTGTTGTGATTTCCGCCTACGATTTCGCCGAGATCGATAACGCACAAGGAGCTTTCGTTTTATACGCTTCCAAGGACGAAATGCAGATCTATCAGGCAACGATGTTCAACGACGAAAATCCCAATCTCTATCAATATTACTATATTCCGGGGTATTCGCCATCGGATACGCCCATTCAAATCGACGCGCTTTCCACGGCAAAAGCGATGGTTTTCACCAATCCGTTTGTCGCCAGCAAGGATACAACCATCGCCGCGCAAACGTTCGATTTGATGAACGAACTCCCTGAAATCACTCAGCTCGCCAAAATCATCGCCGAACGGTTCCCGCTGGGAGTGGATGGAGTAAACGATCCAGAAATCGGGGCAACCTGGATTGCCGCCATCGAAGCATTGCTC
>CAZFOX010000083.1:0-11406 GCA_964520565.1 uncultured bacterium
ATAAGGGATACCACTTCCATTTTTCTCCCAGCGACGCACTGCATAAAAGAATGAGACAGGGGAGAAGGGGAAACAAATATCGCGGCGAGACCGTCAACGATTGATTCCAACGCGGAATTAACAAAAGTATCGAATAGAGAAAAAAGAAAAGAAGAATAAAGAAAAACATCTCCTTTCCCAAACAGGATTCCGATTTTTTCCAGCAGAATCGAATTCCTCCATAGAGCAAGACTCCATACAAAAGAAATCCCAACAAACCGTATCCCCAGGGAGTCTCAAAAGACGTTTGAAATCCGAGAAAGTTTCCATAACCCTCGACCAATAACAACGAAACGATTTCGGACGCCGACTGTTGAGTGGGAGCGGTTTGCATTAAGAAGGACAGTAGATTGCCTTCCTGTTTTCCCCACCAATACATCAATCCCGGTGCATAACCAACGGCTACGCCGCCGCCCAAGATCAACAGGTATGCGAATCCAGGAGAACCGGATCGGACAAGACGATATCCAATGAATCCGATAAATAGAAAAATTGCAGGAAGCGCAGCCGGTGTCAGCCATAAAAGAAATCCCATGGCCATTCCAATAATTCCATACCACCAGATCGAGCAAAAGTTAGTGGATTGGACGTGGATAATGAAATAGAATAGCCACCCGAGGATTAGCTGCATCTCCGCTTGTCCGGGATAGGCTTTTACACTGGTTTGCAAAACGGAAACGGGAGGGAAACAATAAAACGCCAATGCGAAGAATGCCGCTGTTTTCCCGACACAGCGGCGAACGATCAAAAAGAGTGGGATCGAAGCCAACAACCAGACTCCATTGGCATAGATACGAAGGCTTCCAACATCCAACGTGCCACCTAACCATAAATACAGAGCCAGCCAATACGATGCAAAAGCGCCGTGATGACTGCTTCCATATTCCATGACCGGCATGGATTTCCCTTCAAAAATATGACGCGCCATCAATCCCTGGATCGCCTCATCGCTATCGAAATAGACGCGTTGCGCCGCGAATTGCCGCACGGTCAGCGATACGAGGATTATTAGCACGGCAGTCAGCCATTCCATTCGTTCGAAATACGTTAAAGAGGTGTTTTTCATCCGATTTGTCCCGATCGACATTGGCCAACGATGTCGTGAGCATGAATCCAATAGAGCGGTTATCAGCAGGATGAACGATAATTAACCGTTCTGTCTTCGAAAAAGCCAATCGTTTCCGGATTATTCGAATCACAAATAACGTATTAATGCGAATCACTCTAAACAATCCAAGTGACTCCATGATAGGATAGAAAATCTTTACTATCCATCCCATGGCAGGAAAGGAGATTTCCATGCATTTTTTTCGCTTTTCATGGAAGGTTATTTATGCAGTTTTACTCATTGGGATTCTGGTTCCCTGCAGTGACGCGCAGCCGAAAAAACCCGACTTGATATCTCCTCAGATTCATGAGGATGGCCGGGTAACCTTTCGCTTATGGGCTCCCAAAGCAGAGAAGGTCACTATCAACAGCGGTGAAATCGAGACGGTACTCGAAAAGCCCGATATGGCAATGACCAAGGACGATCAAGGTGTATGGGCAACCACACTGGGGCCGCTTCCCCCCGGCATTTACGATTACACCTTCGATATCGATGGAGCCAACAACACAGATCCATCCAGTCCTACCGTGTTTGGAAATCGCAAGGGTTCTCGAGGATATGTCGAAGTACCCGGACCGAAGGGAAATCCACGTATTGATGAATGGCGCGACGTTCCGCATGGAGCGATTGCCATGCATTGGTATGAATCCCCGGTGGCGGATGGTGCGCTTCGCCGCGTACACGTTTATACACCGCCCGGTTATTACAAGGATGTTACCGTTTCGTATCCGGTGTTGTACCTGCTTCATGGATCCGGTGACAACGATTCGCACTGGATGTGGATCGGACGCGCCAACACGATAGCGGATAATCTCATTGCAGAGCACAAAGCCCTTCCCATGATTATTGTGATGCCCGACGGTCACGTTCCTGTAACGCCCCGGGAGAATGAACCAAACGATGCCCTTCGTATTCGAGCGAACGAAGCCCTCGAAAAGGATATTTTGGAGAGCATCGTGCCAATCATCGAATCTTCCTACCGTGTCAGAAGTGGCCGTGAGAATCGTGCCATCACCGGTCTCTCCATGGGCGGGGGACAATCCTTGCGGGTTGGATTGAACAATATCGACCGATTTGCCTGGATAGGAGCGTTTAGTTCCGCACCTCGTGGAATGGATGCCGTGTTGGAAAAACTCGGCGCGAATCCCGAACAAACCAACGCTCAGATTCGATTGCTTTGGATCGCGATTGGCAAAGACGATTTTCTATTGAAACAAAACCAGGCATTTATCCAAAACTTGCAGGCTCGCAAGATCGTGCACGAATATCAAGAGACGGAAGGGAAACATCAGTGGAGCGTATGGCGGCGGTATTTAGCGGAATTTCTCCCCCGGTTATTCCAGGAGAAATAGCGTGATGGAAAAGAATGAAGCGGGCTTTCCGAAATCCGGCCAGCCCGCTTCATTTGATCGATTCGAAATTCAACATTCCGCAGAATAAAGTTACGGTTATTCCTCTTCCGCCGGGGGTTGATAACCGACCAGTTGAATAAATGACATGGGAGCGCCGTCATTGAGACGAGGTCCCAGTTGAAAGATTTGCGTATAACCGCCCGGACGATCCATAAAATCGGGCACGATTTCCGCAAACAGTTTTTTAACTATGTCCTTATCGCGGATTACCTTGGCGACTTTACGGCGGGAATGTACCGAATCCGTCTTGGCGATTGTGATCAATTTCTCGACCACACTCTTTAGTTCTTTGCATTTGGTATGAGTGGTTTTAATCCGCCCATGACGCAGCAACGACGTAGCCTGATTGGCCAGCATCGCTTCCAAATGAGCTGAGGTTCTTCCTAATTTACGTCCTTTGATCTTATGGTTCATGACTCAATCACTCCACCGGCGTCGAACGTTCAGGACTCGCCTTCCTCGTCCGATTCCTCCATGCTGAGATTATCGTCTTCCAGTTCGTCGTCTTCCACCAGGAGGGCGGGCACAACGCTGGTATCGGGCTGAATGGCTTCGCCTTTTAACTGATTGGGATCCATGCCCAGATACAGTCCGTACTTGGCGAGCACTTCTTTAATTTCCGTCAAGGATTTTTTGCCGAAATTTCGGTATTTCAACATTTCACTTTCGGTTTTGGAAACCAGTTCGCCGATCGTTTTGATATTCGCCGCTTTAAGGCAGTTATAGGCGCGAACCGAAAGTTCCAGTTCCTCGACCCCTTTGGCGAGATAGGGATTGACGACTTCTTCAATTCTCTCATCCGATTCCATCGGCGCTTCGTCTTCATCGGGGAAATGAATGAAAAGGAAGAGATGATCCTTAAGAATTTTCGCGGAATAGGCCAGAGCATCCTGCGGCGTAACCGTTCCATCCGTCCAGATTTCCATAATCAGACGGTCGTAATCGGTGATATCACCGACGCGAGCATTTTCGACAATGTACTTCACTCGCTCGATGGGAGTAAAAATGGCATCCAGCACAATCGTATTAATCGGATAGGATTCAACCTGTTTCCCTTGCCGGTCGGCCGAGACATAGCCACGGCCGACATCGACAAAGAGCTCCATTTCCAATTGACCGTCTTTATCGAGAGTGGCTAGATGCAATTCGGGATTAAGAATTTCGATATCGGGATTGGGTTCGATGTCGCTGGCTTTAACTTCTTTTTCGCCTTTAGCCTGCAAATAAAGAGTCACCGGACCGTTGCGATGATTTTTCACACGCAATCCCTTGATATTGAGAATAATATCGGTGACATCTTCCACCACTCCGGGTATATAGGATACTTCCTGCAGAACGCCATTGATGCGAACCGCCTTGACCGCCGCACCCTGGATAGACGAGAGTAGAACGCGCCGTAAAGCGTTTCCCAGGGTCGTTCCAAAGCCACGCTCCAACGGTTCGACTACGAATTTTCCGTAGCGATCGCTGACGGAGGCTTGGTCGATGCGTACTCGACCGGGCATAACGACAGGTTTGAACTTCATGGGATGTTCGTCCCCCTTTGCCGTATCCGCAAATACGGAGTACGGGATGATTGGGATCGGCCGGATCGGGAGAGATTCAACCCGTCAGGCCGAACCGTTTACTTGGAGTAAAGTTCGACGATGAATTGCTCTTGAACGGGGATGGCAATCTCATCCACGTTGGGCAACCGGATCAAGCGGCCCGTAAAGGCGTTGTCGTCTCGTTCCAGCCAGGCATAACCACCCATAGACCGTCGAAGCTGCATCGATTCCAGAACTGAAGGCAATTGACGGCTTTTCTCGTTGATCTGAACGGTATCGCCGATCCGTACGAGAAAGGAAGGAATATTGACACGGCGTCCGTTGACTGAAATGTGGTTGTGACGCACCAGCTGCCGCGCCTGGGATCGAGAAGAAGCAAAACCCAAACGATAAATGACGTTATCCAAACGGCGTTCCAACAGGTGAAGCAGCGTTTCACCCGTGATGCCCCGCATCCGGTCCGCCTCGAAAAAGTAACGGCGGAATTGCCGTTCGAGAATGCCATACGTCCGTTTGCATTTTTGCTTTTCGCGTAACTGCAAGGCATAATCGGATTGTTTGCTGCTGCGGCGTTGGCCGTGCATGCCTGGGGGATAATTTCGTTTATTAATGGGGCATTTGGCAGAGAGACATTTCTTTCCTTTCAGAAAGAGTTTCACACCATCCGCCCGGCATAGTTTGCAATCAGGTCCTCGGTATCGCGCCACGATTGGCCTCCTTCGATCTATCCTTCTATCGAGATATTCATTACACTCGGCGCCGTTGTGGAGGACGGCAACCGTTGTGGGGAATGGGGGTGGAATCCTTGATCATGCGGATTTTCAATCCCACGATCTGGAGAGCGCGAATGGCCGCTTCCCGTCCGGACCCAGGGCCTTTCACTCGTACTTCCACTTCCTGCAAACCATGTTCCTTGGCCCGATTAGCGGCTTCCTGAGCGGTGATTTGCGCTGCGTACGGAGTGCTTTTCCGCGAACCCTTGAATCCGGTATTACCCGCGGTCGCCCACGAAAGGGTATTCCCTTCCATATCGGTAATGGTTACGATGGTATTGTTGAAGGTCGCCTGGATATGAACGATCCCGCGAGGAACGTTCTTTTTCGCTTTCTTTTTGCCACGACCGGCTGCGCGTCCGCGTGCCATAGCGTGTTTCTCCTTTGACTCCGGCTATGCCTGGTACTAAATTTATTTCGCTTTTGTTTTCACACCGATGGTTCGACGCGGTCCCTTGCGCGTGCGCGAGTTGGTGCGGGTTCGCTGTCCACGGCACGGCAATCCCCGGCGATGGCGTAATCCGCGGTAGCATCCGATATCCATCAGTCGTTTAATATTCATATTGACTTCACGTCGTAAATCACCCTCCACAACGCATTCGCGTTGAATGATGGAGGTAATGCGAGTAATTTCGTCGTCGGTCAAATCGCGAACGCGCGTACTTTCGTTCACGTTGGCGAGTTTGAGTATCTTTCCCGATAGGGAACGACCAACGCCGTAGATATACGTGAGTCCAATAAGAACTCGTTTGTCTCGGGGCAAATCAACACCGGCGATGCGAGCCACAGTACAACCTCCTGCTTAGTATCCGATCTTAGCCTTGCCGCTGTTTATGCCGGGGATTTTTACAAATAACCCGGACAATCCCTTTTCGGCGAATCACTTTGCAATGTTCGCATATGGGTTTCACAGATGCTTTGACTTTCATAATCCTTCTCTCCTGCCGTGTGGTTCCACCCTACCAAGGCCTTATCAAGCCTGGCGGTAGGTAATCCGTCCCCGCGTCAGGTCGTAGGGGGATAATTCCACCGTTACCTCGTCGCCGGGAAGAATGCGAATATAGTGCATACGCATCTTGCCGGAAATGTGCGCCAGAACTTTATGTCCATTATCCAGTTCGACGCGAAACATAGCATTCGGCAAGGTTTCGATAATTTTTCCTTGAACCTCGATTACATTTTTTTTGGCCATCTATGGTTTCCGTTCCGCCTGGCGCGGCGTCTTCCTTCACGACTGAGTAGCCTTCAGAGAAGAACCGACTGCCAAATCCAGCATCTCTTCTTCCGGATAGAGCCGACCCTTGGCCGAAGTCAAGATGCGAGGTCCGCTCGCCGTCAACGCCACCATATCTTCCACGTGAACGGACTTGCGGCGATCTTTCGTCACCACTGTCCATCGATCTTCCAGGACTTCCACGGCGTGCGTACCCAGATTGAACATGGGTTCGATACAAATCACCAATCCCACTTTCAATCGAGGGCCGGTTCCGGGGCGGCCGACGTTGGAAACCTGCGGGTCTTCATGCATCTCGTGTCCGACGCCGTGACCGACAAAATCGCGCACGATTCCATAATCGTACTGCTGCGCGATGGTTTCGACTGTATGCGATACGTCACCCAGACGCCGCCCTACCTGAACCGCTTTACAGGATTCCCGCAGGGCGTAATATGCGACTCGAATCAGTTGATCCTCTTCGGGAGGAACCGTCCCGATGGCGATGGTCCGCGCGCAATCTCCAACGTATCCCTGATAGCGCACACCAACATCCAGACTTAATATATCTCCCTCCTTGAGTTTCCGGCGGGAGGGAAATCCGTGAACGACCTGTTCGTTGATCGAAACACAGACCGTAAAAGGAAATCCGCGATATCCTTTGAACACTGGTTCCGCTCCGGCATCGCGGATCAACTTTTCCGCCAGCCGGTCCAGTTCGATCGTGGGTAAACCGGGATGCGCCAGATCCAGCATCTGATTCTGCACTTCGGAAACGAGATCGGCGCTCGCCTGTAATTTCTCAATTTCTCGAGGAGATTTCAGAGTGATCATGCATCCATCGCGAATCGCAAACGGTTACTCTGCCCACGATTTCTTCTTTTTATAAACGGCGGCCATCCAGAAATACAAACGATAAATTATAGCCAGCCGATGGAAAAAAACCAGTGTATATAAACGAACTCTTGCTCAAAGTTTCTCGAACGACAAAACTTACGTCCCGATCGGTCGGGTTCACATCCCCGAACGGCCTCGAATACGTCCTCGTTTACGAAATCCTTCGTAATTGCGTACCCGAAGGTGGTTTTCGATCTGATTCACCGTATCCAGTGCAACACCTACTATAATGATAATGGAGGTTCCACCCATCAGATGGGTAATGCTGGAATCGATATTCATATAAACCGCCATCAGATCGGGGAAAACAGCCACCGCGGCAAGAAAGATCGCCCCGGCCAAAGTAATTCGGTTCAAAATACGAGTTAAATATTCTTCCGTTCGTTTTCCGTGACTATAACCGGGGATCGTAGAACCATATTTCTGAAGATTTTCTGCAACATCCTTCGGATTGAAAGTAATGGCAGTATAGAAGTAACAGAAAAAAACTATTAAAGCTACATAAATAACAGTATAGATAATTCCGCCTGGCCTTAATGAATTTGACACATAGTCTAAAGAATCATAAATTCCTTTGGCAATGATGTTTTCACTGCCAGCCAAAGGAGTTAGAAACTGAAGGAATGTAGCCGGAAGGATGAGAATGGCGGCAGCAAAAATGACCGGAATCACACCGGCTGTATTAATCCGCAAGGGTAGATACGAATTGGCTTGTGCCCCATACATACGCCCCCCCCGCACCATCCGTCCCCGTTTAATAGGAACGCGGCGCTGAGCGTATTGGATCAGACATACGCCGGCAACCACAATTACTCCCATCACAAATGTGGCCAACGCCTTTAATGGAGTAAAACTTTGCTCTTCCATACGCAGAAGTTCGATCGCTCTGGCTGTAACATCGGGAACGCGGGCGACAATGTTGAAGAAGATAATCAAGGAAATTCCGTTGCCGATCCCCCGTTCGGTAATCAATTCACCCATCCACATAATAATGATGGTTCCCGTGCTGATGGAGATCATCGTGAGGATACGAAACATCCAACCGGGACTGTAAACGATCGGCCCCCAATATTCGGTATTTTCGAACGAAAATGCGAGCATGAAAGCCTGGAAGGCAGTAATGGCTACGGTCAAATAGCGCGTATATTGATTGATTTTCTTGCGGCCTTCTTCTCCTTTTTTGGATAATTCTTCCAGGTAAGGAGAACTGACCGTCAAGAGTTGCAGGATGATCGAAGCGCTGATATACGGCATAATTCCCAGCGCAAAAATCGAGCACTGCTGGAAGGCTCCGCCTGCGAATAAATCCACGAGACTAAACAGGGTGTTTCCCTGGCCGCTGGTTCCATAGGATATCAAGGACGGATTGATCCCCGGGATCGGGATGAATTTCCCGATTTGCAGAACGGCCAGAATACCAAACGTGAACAACACCCGTTTCCGAAGATCGGGGATTCGAAAGATATTAATAATCGCATCAATCATCGTCCGTCAGTGTCCTTTATTCCATCACAATCACACCCAATATCCGTGCGGATCGGTCAGGCGGAGCGGGTGATACACGCCGCTTCTCCCCCCGCCTTGGCGATTTTTTCCTGCGCCGTCTGGCTGAACGCATCGGCGCGAACCGTCAATTTTTTGGTTAATTCACCATCTCCCAGAATTTTGACGGGATAATTTTCATTTTTGATCAAACCATTCTGTTTCAGAAGAGCGGCATCCACTATCTGTCCATCCGGAAAACGTTCGAGAGCGACAACATTCACCAGCTGATAGACGCTCTTATTCAGGGGTTTAAAACCCCGTTTGGGAATACGCCTCTGTAAAGGCATCTGTCCGCCTTCAAACCAGGGATGGTGCTTGGCGCCCGAACGCTGGCCGAGCCCTTTGTGACCGCGTCCGGATGTTTTGCCATTACCGGATCCGGGGCCGCGACCCACTCGCTTTCTCCGTTTTCGTTTGGGAACGTTCAATTCACCGATTTGCATGATCGTTTACTCTTTCCCGTATTCAAACTCGTTTGTTTTAATCTTCCAGTTCCCTCACGCTGACCATATAATCGATCGAGCGCGCCATGCCGCGTGTGGCCGGATTATCCGCCACGACAACGGGGCGATGTAGTTTCTTCAGTCCCAGGGCTTTCGCTGTCTGGCGATGCTTGGGAACTTTGCCGATCAAACTGCGCGTCAGTGTTATTTCCAATTTTTTGGCCATAATGCCCTCATCTCCTTGCGAGGGTAATCATTGCAGCAATCGCCGCGATTTGATTAGATCATTTCCTTCACGTCTTTGCCCCGGATACGGGCTACGGAATCCAGGTCCTTCAATGCCTTCAATCCACGAATCGTGGCTTTGGCGATGTTCAAAGGATTGCTGCTTCCCAGCGATTTCGTCAGGATGTCTTTAATACCGGCTACTTCCAGGATGGGGCGAACCGGGCCACCGGCAATGACGCCCGTTCCGCGGGCAGCCGGTTTCATCAATACCTTCCCGGCGCTGAATTTTTCATAAACTTCGTGAGGGATCGTGGTCCCTTTCAGGGGAATGGTAAAGAGGCTCTTTTTACCCTGTTCGATCGCTTTACGGATCGCATCGGCCACTTCGCCCGCCTTGCCGTATCCAATGCCGACCTGACCGTTTTCATCTCCGACCACGACCAGCGCGCTGAAACTGAAGCGCCGACCGCCCTTGACGACCTTATCCACCCGATTTACGTGGATTACGCGTTCTTTCAGTTCGACATCTCTTTTGTGCTGGTCAACGTCCAGTACTTCAACCATCGTGTTTTTCCTTTACGTCGATGCGATTAAAAATTCAGTCCGCCTTCGCGCGCGCCATCCGCCAGAGCGGCGATTCGTCCGTGATAGAGGAAACCGCCCCGGTCGAACACCACCGATTCGATTCCCAAATCCTTAAGTCGAAGGGCGATCAGTTTACCTACTGCCTTGGCGATTTTCTTTTTACCACTCAATCCCTCTTCCTCGACCGAGGGGAGATCGCTCAACAGGGTGGAAGCCGATGCGAGCGTCCGGCCTTCCAGATCGTCAATGGCTTGAGCGTATATATGCTTGGTACTACGAAATACAGCCAGCCGCGGCCGCAGAGCGGTTCCCAGCACCTTTTTACGCACCCGCAAATGACGGCGAACTCGAGTATTTGTTTTTTTCTTCATGGCTTTAGCCTACCCACTTAATCAGTCAACCTACGTGGATTAAACGTTCTTCTTTCCAACTTTTCGGCGTATATGCTCTTCCACATACTTGATGCCTTTGCCTTTATAGGGTTCCGGGGGACGGAAGGATCGAACCTTGGCAGCCACCTCACCCAGAAGTTGCTTATCGATGCCTCGGAGAGTGATTTGAACGTTTTTTTCCACTTCGGCCGTAATCCCTTGAGGCAATTGATACTGAATGGGATGGGAATATCCCAGTTCCAGATTTAACATGGCGCCCTGAGCCGAAGCGCGATATCCGACGCCATTGATCTCCAATTTTCGTTCAAAACCTTCCGATACGCCACGCACCATATTGGCGATCAATGCGCGGCTGGTACCGTGGAGGGCCCGGTTTTTCCGATCGTCGTCGGGTCTTTCGATCACCAGGTTATTGCTCTCCTGTTTGACGGTGATCGGTTCGGGAACCTCCCAATTTAATTGGCCTTTGGTTCCTTTAACGGATATCTGGCGGCCACTCAGGGTAATCTGCACTCCGGAAGGAATGGATATGGGCTGACGTCCTACTCGTGACATGATTATTCTCTCGCGCCTTTAATTTTCGGTACTCACCACGTATTACCAGACTTTGCAGAGGATTTCGCCACCGATTCCCTGCCGACGGGCTTCCCGATCGGTCATCAATCCACGGGATGTCGACAGAATAGCGATCCCCAATCCATTAATAACGCGGGGTAAATTATCTTTATTGGCGTACTGCCGCACGCTGGGCCGGCTGATCCGTTCCAGGCGCGTTATCACCTTTTCCTGCTTGGGTCCGTATTTCAAGAAGATACGGATGACTTTATGTCCCTTTTCATCCACAATTCGATAACTGCGGATATAGCCTTCTTTTTTCAGGATGTCGACGATCGCCTGCTTCATTTTGGAAGCGGGAACGTCCACCTTTTCTTTCCGGGCCGTATTGGCATTGCGAATCCGTGTCAGAAGGTCCGCAATGGGATCGGTCACCATCATAATGCCGACTCCTTTACTCCATGCATTCTGAGCTTACCAGCTCGATTTCGTCATTCCGGGGATAAATCCTTGCAAGGCCAATTCTCGTAAACACAACCGGCAAAGATGGAACTTGCGATAATAGCCGCGAACCCGGCCGCACCGTTCACAACGTTGATAGTTGCGTACAGGAAACTTGTGTTCTTTTTGCGACTTCAAAATCAGGCTCTTTTTTGCCATCGAAGCCTC
>CAZFOX010000084.1:0-11331 GCA_964520565.1 uncultured bacterium
CACGTCGGCCATCGGATCGGGAGCGCTGGCGCACTTGATCAAGGTCAGGCGCATCACGTTGTCGTGTACGTCGTGGCCGTACTTGCCATTATTGAGCAGGCTCACGCCGTAATCGCCCTCGGAGAGATCGATCCATTTCTGCGCGCAGGTCTCGAAACGCGCCCAGTCCCAGCTGGTGTTCCAATGGGTGGGACGCGAGACGTTGCCGAACTGGATATCGTAGGTGGCCTCCGAAGCATGCACGGCGACCGGGAAGGCGACCTTCAGCAGCGTATCCTTATTGCACCATTCGATGCGGGTATCGAAATCGACGCGCCGCGATCCCCGATAGATGGAGATGTATTGTTCCACCGTTCCGTCGAGCACGTTCTTGCGGACGCGCAGGGTGGCGCACAACGGGCCGCGCTGGATAATATCGAAATCGGCCTTTCCGCCGGTGGAGAGCCGTTTGTCCTGGTAGTACAATTCGATATCCCAGGCCTCGAACATCAGCGGCTTGTCTTCGAATACCTCGAAGACATTGCCCGTCTGCCCTTCGGCCAGCACCTCGCGTTTCATCTCTTGATCGTAGATGGAAGCCAGTTCGCCGCGGGCGTTGAAGCGGATTTTCAGGAATTCGTTTTCCAGCGAGCGTTCGGTGACGCGCAGAGTGTTTTTCGGCGCGGTAAAACGGGCGGGTTGAATCAATGCGATCGACGACTTTGTACGAAGCTCTGCGGGAGCCTTATTCACGCGGTTTTTTCCTTGGCCCGGCTCGGCGGGAGCCTCGCCCTCCCTATTATCCTTGAGGGATTTCTCTTGGAACGTGTTGGCGCTGAAGGCGGGAAGGGGCCAGCAGGCCAGGATTTTGGTTTCGTCATCGATGGTATAAACGGTCTGGGTTTCGATGAGTTCGCCATCGGCTGTGCATAGCGCACCGTCCGCATCGATTCCCTCCAGGATAAATGGCTCGCTGCGCGTCCAGCCGAGCGTGTTGATTGCCGTGCAAACGCTCTTCTTGCCGCGCTCCAAGATGGCTTCGCACGACGCATCGATCACGGCCCGGGCTTCATCGCCGATCCAATCGTAATCGCGGGCGCTTTCTTCATAGACCTCACGAATGGAGGAACCGGGGATGATATCGTGAAACTGGTTGAGCAGGATGCGTTCCCACGCCTTGCGAAGGCGCTCGCGGGGATAGACCGCGCCCGCCAGCGCCGCCAGCGAGGCGGCGAATTCGGTTTGTTGCATGCGGATTTCCGCCTCGCGGTTACGCTTCTTTTGTTGCGCCTGGCTGGTATACGTGCCGCGGTGGTATTCCAGATACAGTTCTCCATTCCACACCGGCGCTTTGTCCCGGACGGATTTCAGGCGGCTTAGGAATTCATTGACGTGTCCCAGCCGCGTCTGAGGAAAACCGGGAACGTCTTTCAGACTGCGTGCGGTCAGCAGCATGTCTTCGGTCGGCCCCCCCCCGCCGTCGCCGTAGCCAAAGGTGAGCAACACTTCGTTATGCAGCGATTTGGGTTTGTAATTATCCCAGGTTCCCTTAATCTCTTTCGGCTCCATCAAGCCGTTGTAGGTAAAGAACCAGTAATGGCAGGGCACGGTGATGAAATAGGTTAACACCTCGCTGCCATCCACGCCGCGCCAGCGGAACGTATCGAAGGGCATGCGGTTGTATTGGTTCCAGGATATTTTCGAGGTGACGAAGTATTCGATCTCCGCCTGTTGGAGTATCTGCGGCAGCGCCCAGCTGTAGCCGAACACATCCGGCAGCCACAACACCTTGGGTTTCACACCCAGTTCCTCTTCGAAGAAACGCCGCCCGTAAAGAAATTGCCGCACCAGCGATTCGCCGGATGTCAGGTTGCAGTCGGCTTCCACCCACATCCCGCCGTCCGCCTCCCACTGGCCTTTCCGAATACGTTCCTTGATTTTGCGGAACAGCACCGGCTGATCCCGTTTGACATACTCGTATAACTGCGCCTGGGTTTGGAAGTAGCAATAGTCCGGGTAACGGCTCATTAGATCGAGCGCCGTCGAGAAGGTATGCACCGCTTTCTCCCGCGTTCGCGACAACGGCCACAGCCAGGCCACGTCGATATGCGAGTGACCCACGCCGGTGACGGTTTCCGGCAGAGGGCCGGCGGGGATATTCTTCATTTCGGTCTTCAAAAAGCGGAGCGCTTTTTCGATCGAACCGTAAAACTCCTCCGAACGTGGGTACAGGTAATCGATCCGATTGAACGATTCCACAAGAAGAGCGAGCAATTGTCCTCGAATCCAGGAATCGTCCGGCATGGTGGACAGCGCGCCAAACAGCGACTTGGCGAGATAGTAAAAATCGCGCGCCGATTCATGAAGCACAGTCAGGGCGCATTCTTCCAGATGGGCGGGGCGCACGGCGGCGGGACGAAAATCGATTAGCGGCGCGCCGGTATACACCCGCACGGCGATCTCGGCCTGTTTCATCCGCTTGGACGATTCGCATAACCGCACCGTATGGTGCATGCGGTCGATGCCATGCCGGGCATTGCCGTTCACGAATACCAAACCTTCCGGCGTATGCAGGGAGTAATCCTTCGACAGGTGAATCAATACCTCCAGCGGCCCGTCCGGTAGATCGGCGGGAATCTGGAGGGGAATCTGCAGCCAATAATAAGCATCGATCTTCGGCCAGGCATCGCCGATATGAAACGAACGCCATTTACCGCTTTTGCCCGAAAAATCGAAGGGATTCTCGACCGGTTCGGGCGCGATTCGAATTGTTTCAACCGGAAGGACGCGCGAATCGATATAATGGCGCTCGCCAAATTCCCGAATCCGCGACTCGACTTGCTGGAAAGGTAATTTCATGAACGAGACTCCTCAATCGATAGATATAGCGAAGAGATTCTATCATCGCTTTGAGGTTATTTCGTAGGGATCGGCTGTGTTTTAGGGATGAGAATGAAGAGGCCCCCATTGTCTAGACATTTTCTGGCTAGACAATGGGGGCCTCATCAAAAAGGCCCATTAATTCACTCTGTAGGCTTATTCATTTCGCAAAAGCGTGAGGGCCGATTCCCGCCAGAAGCGCTTTTTCGTCTTTCGTCAGAGCCGAACGATCCGTCATCATTTTTTCTTCTAATTCCTTATAACACGCTCGCTGATCGGAGTACGTATACCCTTCGGGAACCGATGGCCAGAATGTCTCATCGTTGAGATCGATGTTAAAACGGACATCCTGGAGAGTTCCCTCCCACTGCTGGGAAAAAGTCCGGTCAGAAAAGTCCTGATTGAGATCCCAACTCAAATTCGAAGGAAGCAGGTATGTTCTTGTTTCCGATTCGGGTTCGAATTTCGGACTAGTGAATTGCCACCATTTGGTAATGGTTACTTTTTCTGGAAAGTAACCGAATGGTGTTTGATGATGACCGGAAAAATCCATTAAGACGATCGTATCCATCCGGTGTGTATTCATGCGCTTGAGCAGGCATCGTTTCGCGCTGAAGCCGGCGTCCGGCAACAATTCCGCGCGAATTTCCTTATAAAAAACAGCGAGGCTTGTATTTGTTGGCGCCGGAAGCGGGGATTGATTGACGGCCACCAAATCCACCATCTTGTCTCCGCGTTCCCGAACCGTCAGAGCATAATTGGATTCTTCTCCATGGAGGAGGTTGCAAGGATAGAGAAAGTAGACAAGCAGCGGAAAACTCTGTCCTTTTTTCAGATTTTCCAGAAAATTCCGCTGATCCATCAAGGATATCCCTTTTTTGTTGTGGTCGATCGTAAAACAGTTATCTCCATTCACGATCAATTCGGTTAACGTCATCCAAGGATTTAATGTTTTTTCCGGATAGTGGGTGATCGACCGGTATAATTCGGGATACCCCCAGAAATCAATGTCAAAGTTAAACGAATACGGTTTACTCGTCAAAGCAACCCATTCTTCGACATCCTGAAGCGTGACAGAGGTCTCTTTATTGGCCAGAATTTCATCTTTAATTGACTGGACATGTCCGGGTTGGGACGTTCCTGGACTTTCGTTGACGGTACTCACGCCGGAAAGTTTATAGAAGATGGGTGTTTTCCCTATTTCCAGATGGATCGCCCGGAAGGGACTGGTATCCTGGATGGGTTCTGAAAAAGAGGTTGATGAAAATCCCGAAGCGATCAGGAAAATGACTAAAACGATTGGGCGAATAGTATTCATGATATCCCCTTTCTGTAAAAAAAGTCTATTCTGATTCCCTTTTTTATCCCTTCAATGCAACAGATCATCTTAATCAAGACAACGATAACTCGTCGCCGCTAATAAGTTATCATCGTAAACACGATCTTTACACTCCCAAAAATTGGTTACTTCATACCACCCTGCGCAATCCGGTGAATCCGCACAGTGCAGTATGCAATTGCACATATAAGTAGGAGACGACGTGGCTACATAATAACCGCAAGAACTTGTCCAATAGTTTCCAGGAGTACCACAATATCCCGTGCCCGGTCCAACACAACATGCATTCAAGCATCCTCTCACATATAATCGTAAAGCGTTGCAACTTCCTACGCGATCTCCAGCGATAAGGGATACGGCTTCGATACAATTGGGGCAATTCGATCCCGCCGAGTAACAATTAACTATGGCATAAATCGAGCTTAAAAATATGATCAATACTATTATAATCTTGATAATATTTCACATATTACATCTTTTTATATTTTATTTTTATCTATTTATCAATTCCATCAAATGATATATATATATTAAGTTTGTCAATAGGATTTTTTAACTTTTTCGATTTTATCTGCAGGTTCAAATGGATAAATATTGATCGAATTAATCAGAGATTCTATTGAGATTAAGAAACGCACGATCAATTTTCCCTCATTTCTTTATCTTTTTTAAATTCAAATCAAAACGGAATGCAGAGATTTTCTCTATATTAACGAATAAATCTACAAAATATAACGGAATAAGACGAAATTTTCAGCACTGGGGTGAGTGCAAGCGGTAATGTCATGTAGTTAAGCAGAAGAGCGAACCTCCTGGCGAGCCGGTGATCGATGGCCATCGATCGCGCGGATTGGCAGGAAAGAAAGTATCATTGACTCGTGAGGGCCTGCGGCTCAGGGTAAGTATCATACAAAAGGCGATTGCCCCCTGGCAGAAGAAATCCTTCTCTGCATAGACTATTTTTTATGGCGGAAGTGAACGAATAAGCGGCCGAAATTCTTGCTGTCCTTTTCGATCCGGTGATAGAGTGGCTTGATGTCCGGCTGTTCCAGAAACCGCAGCACCCGTTTCTTCAGTTGCCCCGATCCCTTGCCGGGGATGATTTCCACCATCGGAATTCGTTTTTCGACCGCCTCGCGGATCACGCGGTGGAGTTCGCTTTCAATATCGCGGCCCCGGTTAAAGATATCGTGCAGGTCGAGTTTGAGTTTGGACATAAGCGGTATTGATATCCGATTTTCAGCGTACACGTTTTCTGTCTATCCATTGTAATAGAAGAAAACGATTCATAAAACCATCCTCCATACAAAAACGCCGTCCATAAACCATTTCATCTATCGATCTCAAGCAATTTGAGTTACAATAATACTACCATGCAAGCGCGAAACTTTCTTCTCTATCTAAAAGCATTGATCTGGTCGATCTTCGTGTCTTACACGCCATCGACGGTATCGGCTATCGCTTCCTGCCTGCGCGAACGGCGCGTCCTGGACGAATATCCCGAATTTCAGGATACCCATCTGGGCGAGGGATTGCGCTTCATTATCGAGCGGCTGCCGCGCCAGGAAGACTGCGACCGGCTGGCCGAATGCCTGGAGCACGTCAAAGAAAGCGCCCCCTCGATTATTTATCGTAACATGGTAATCGAGGTCGGTCATTATATCACCGCCAAGGAGCAAATCGGCGACGTTTCCGAAGATTGCGCCGGAGTGGTCTATTGCCTCGAAACCGACATGATCAATGCCGTTTTCCTGAAATCGGACGGAAGTTTATCGGCCCACCGGGTATATCCTTTCCAGATCATGCCGGTTTATACCTTGACGGTTCCCGATCCCAATTCGTAAAATCGCGTTATCGATAATCAAACGCAAATCTCCGCCGCCGTCCGGCGGACTCCATTTGCGCCCGGGAGCCCTCTCATGAAATTTGCCATCTGCAACGAAACCTTTCAAAACCAGCCCTGGAGCGTCGCTTGCGAATGCGCGGCGAAATGCGGTTACGATGGCGTGGAACTGGCCCCATTCACTCTGGGCAAACTGGTTACCGAACTCTCCACCGGCGAGCGGGCGGAAATCCGGCAAACCGCCGAAAAAGCGGGCGTTGCCATTGTCGGACTGCATTGGCTTTTAGTCACTCCTCCGGGTAAGGAAAAAAATCTGCACATCAACTGCCCCGATGCAGCCATACGCCGCCAGACGCAGGAATATTATAAGGAACTGATCCGCTTCTGCGCCGAGTTGGGCGGGACGATTATGGTGCACGGCTCGCCCAAGCAGCGCAACTGGACACCGGACGATTTCTATTACGACGTCTTCGAACGCACCGCCGACTTTTTCCGGGGTTGCATGGATACGGCCCGGGAATGCGGCGTGACCGTATGTTTCGAACCGTTGACTCATACCGAGACCAACTTCATCAATTGCGCCCGCGACGGCATGGAACTGATCCGATCGGTCAACCATCCAAATTTTCAATTGCACCTGGACGCCAAAGCCATGTGCGGCGGCGAGTATTACCATCCCACCGATATCATTCTTCAACACCGGCATGTGTTGAAACACTTTCACGCCAACGACCGGAATTTGCGCGGCCCGGGGACCGGCGACGTGGATTTTCGACCTATTGCAGACGCATTGAAACAAATCGCATACAGCGGGTTCATTTCAGTCGAAGTGTTCGATTATAAACCGGACGGCGAGACCATCGCCCGCGAAAGTATCGCATTTCTTAAAAGCGTTTTTTCCTGATCTCGATCGGGTTTCAAACCAAAAAGGGGAGATTCATGATGAAAAGAATACACTGGATGAGATTTCTGCCACTGTTCCTATTGCCCTTCGCCATTTTCATTGGGACGGCATCCGCTCTGGATAAAAAAGCCGAAGTTCTGATCAGCGCCGGAAGCCAGGCGAGGGATCATTGCCCCATCCTCGTTCCGGTTCCCAAGGATTCCCCGTTATCCGCCGTCATTCAATCGAAACGGCCGCTCTGCGCCATCAGCAGTGAAGAATCCGCACCGGTATCCGTATGGCCGACGGAAGACGGTTACGAGCTGGCTTTTATCATCAACGGCATGAAACCCTGGACGACTCGCACCTATCAGATCGTGCCGGGAACCGCCTACACGGATAACGCAGTCGCCTTCAAGGAAGATGGGAGTAAAATCGAAATCGCCATCGGCGGAAAACCGTTTACGGTTTACGATTCCAGCACGGTGGAAAAGAAAAAAATGTGGCCGAATTTCTACCCGCTTTTCGGCCCAAACGGCGTGCGCATGACCCGCGCCTACCCTATGGAAACTGTGGAGGGAGAAAGCCACGACCACCCGCACCACCAATCGCTCTGGGTATCGCACGGCGACATTAATGGGATCAGTTTCTGGGAACTGCGCGACGACCACGGTTATACCCAGCAGCAAACGTTGAAAACCTTCGACGGCCCCGCCGCCGGGCGTTTGTGCGCGCTGATGAATTGGACGGATCACAGCGGCAAGAAAGTTTTCGAAGAAGAGCGGACGATTACGCTCTGGGGTACATCGGACACAGCCCGTATGATCGATTTCGACATGCTCTTCAAGGCCACCGAAGGTGATGTGAAATTCGGCGATACCAAAGAAGGCGGTCTCATCGCCCTGCGCGTGGCGGAAACCATGAACGAAAAACAGAAGGAAGAACGTCCCGGCGGCGTCATCACCAATGCCTACGGCGCGACCGGCATGAAAGACTGCTGGGGAAAACCTGCGCCCTGGTGCGATTACAGCGGCCCCGCGGGCGGTATTACAGTAGGACTCACCATCATGGATTTCCCGGCTAATCCCTTTTACCCGATTCGCTATCACGTCCGCGACTATGGACTGTTCGGCGCCAATCCCTTCGGGCTTTCCAATTTCATCGGCAAGGGAGAAGACGGTAGCCGGATTTTGAAACAGGGCGAATCCTGGCGTCTGCGGTTTCGGATATACATTCACGCCGGGGATGTCAATAGCGGCCGCGTGAAGGAAGCGTACGGCAATTTCGCCGACGCTCCGCTAATCAAACTACAATAATCTCAGAAAACAGGCCATTCCATCCTCCCTGGCACGGTCTCATAGACCTGCCAGGGATTAATTTTATCACTACAATGAATGGTGCATCGTTTTAAAACTCGGAAAACTGGACGAAGAGACTTTTCGCTGTGATCGATATCCTCATTGTTAATTACAACTGCGCCTCTTATTTACAATCCATGCTCGAAACCTTAATCCGGGCGGATTTTTCTCCCTCGGCGCGACGAATCCAATACACAATAACCGTCGTCGATAACCAATCCTCCGACGGCAGCGCCGGAATGGTGAAAGCGCAGTATCCCAATGTTCAGGTCATCGAACGGCCTTCTAACGACGGTTATTCAGCCGCGGTCAATGATGGTCTGGCCGTTACACGGGGAAGAGAGATTCTCCTGCTCAATAGCGACGTTTCTATTACACCCGATACCGTTTCTCAGTTGGCGCGTATCTGGGAGCGGCTCGATTTCCCCGGCATTCTCGCCCCCTTGCATCTGGAGGAAGACGGTTTTCCTCAGCTAACCTGGGGTGCTTATCCCACAGCGAAAGCGGAAGCGCGGCGCCGCCGGCTCGATCGTGCACTCGCCAATCGCGAACCGTGGGCGCGGCAGGCGATTCTGGCAGAATGCTGTAAGACACGGCCAGTCGATTGGGTATCCGGATCGTGCATGTTTTTCTCTCGAAACACCGCCCTGGATATCGGCCCCTGGGATCAAAATTTCTTTCTTTTCTTCGAAGACATCGACTGGTGCCTGCGTGCCAAAGAAAAAAATTACGCGATCTACCACACCTCGGAGGCGCGCGTTATCCACGCCCACGGCGCGAGCGTCGATCAGGATCCCGAGGGTGCGGAGATCGAATACCGGCGCAGCCAGTGTTATTTCACCCGCAAACATTTCGGCGCTTTGCAATTATTAAAACTTCGTTTTTATCTGACCTTCAAACAATTCGGGCGTTGGTTGATTGGAAGCCGTTCCGGTTTCGATCGTTCCACCTCGTGGCAAATCTTTCGAGACGCCTGGCGCACACCGGGCGCATAGGAGGGTGAGTCATGCCATCCAACCTGCGGATACTCCAGGTGGTGGCTTCATTACAGGGGGGCGCAGCCCAGCATGTGGCGCACCTTTCCGAGGCTTTGCGGGAACGAGGGCATTTCGTATCGGTTACCGCTCCTTGCGACAATCCGGAACTGGAATCCCGCCTGATCGAACAGCAGATCCCTTTTTACGAAACATCGCTCAATTCATCATTTCCTTTAGAACCCATTTTTCAATTGAAAGCTCTTCTGGAAGACGATCGATGGAGCCACATCCACGTACACGGACATCGCGCAGCCCTGATAGCACGATTGGCCTGTCTCCTATTGCGGCAATCCCCTCCAATTATATATACCGTTCATGGTTATCATCCTCCCTATTACCCGAATCCTTATTCCCGGCTGGTTGTAAACGCCACCGAACGAGTGTTGTCTCGCTGGACGAATGCTTATATCTGCGTTTCTGAAAGTTGCCGGAACGATCTCCTGACCACCGTTCCCCGCGCCATATCCCGCTGTATTGTTATTGAAAACGCCATTCCCCTTCCTTTTCTCTCCGCAGAAGAACGGCAGAAAAAACGCCGGGAAATCCGCCAGGCCTATGCGATTCCTCAGGATGCATTTGTGGTGGGAACCGTAGCCCGGTTGCAGTGGCAAAAATCGGTCAGCCGCCTGGTCCGCGCGTTTCGCATTCTACACGAACGATATACTTCAATGTATTTACTGGTGGTTGGCGACGGTCCCAAACGGAAATCATTGGAGACACTGGCCGAATCGCTGCAGGTCAACGACCGTTGCCTGTTCGCCGGACATCAATCCAAAACCGTGGATTTCTATGCCGCGATGGATATCTTTGTCCTTCCCTCTCTCTGGGAAGGACTTCCTCTCACGATTCTCGAATCGTGGGCGGTTGGAACCGGTGTAGCCGCCACCAACGTCCCGGGATCGCGCGATACGATTGAAGATGGCGTGACAGGTTTTTTGGCGGATAATAGCGTTACCGGTATTGTGGATGTCATTAACAGGATGTATCACACTCCCAATATGATTCCGCCGATGTTACAAAACGCCCGCGACCGGCTCGAACGCCGTTTCAGCCTATCCCAAATGATCGATCGTACGATACAAGTGTACAAAAAAACATCGGAGGGATAATCGATACGGAAAAGAAAACCCTCTGCTTGCCCCAGTTTATGGGTTGAGTGGCGGATGGTTTGAAGATACGATATCTCTCTGTGTTGTTCGATAACACTCAATTCGAAAACGTTATGGTGGCTGTAGCTCAGCGGTAGAGCACTGGATTGTGGCTCCAGTGGCCGTGGGTTCAAATCCCATCAGCCACCCTTAATAACTCTCTTAAAATACACAATTTATAAATTACTTCTGTATAATCTATTTTCCATATCCCCCCAAAATATCCCCCCAAGATCCTACAAAAAAATACAGGAATCACCCTCCGATTTCATCGAATCCTTCATAAAAATAGAGTGATTAGACTATAAATCCAATCCCCCTACTTTTTCTATCAATTTGAAATTTTCATTAATGGATCTTCGCCTGGACTTCCTTATATTTATTGTGCACGGCTGCGCCACCGGCGATGTAGGACGAGGTGAAGGCCAGGAGGTTCGGGATCAGATCGCGCCAGCTCTGGGCGTGGGATACGATCTGATCGACGCCCAGCCAATACGAGGCGAGGATCGACAGCGCCACACCGATCTTGGTCTTTTTGTTATTGAGAAACCGGAATCCATTTTCGATAAAGTTCCATCCGGTCTCCAACCCAGTCCAGAATCTCGAATTTTCGTTCATGATGATATCTCCCTATTCTTTCCTTCTTGCAACAAGTGTTTCAGATTTCATTTTTCTGTAACCGCGAAGGGATCGCCGGGTTTGAAGAGTTTCTCCAACGCGGCCTGAACATCGATTCCCTGATTGCGGTTTACCGCTTCTTCGATGAAGACGCTGCCGGAAACAGATTTGATCCGTACCGAATGTCCGGCGAACATGCCTGTGGTTTTGGTTCTTCGCTGGATAGAGTGGATGTAGTTGGGGGAC
>CAZFOX010000085.1:0-7018 GCA_964520565.1 uncultured bacterium
ATCTCCTCGCGGCGTTCTTGGTAGGTCTGCGCGATGAACCGGATCAAGTTGGGGAATCCGGGACGCCCGTACCGGTCTTCGGGAGGGAAATAGGTCCCCCCATAAAATGGTTGAAGGTTCGGCGTCAGAAAAACAGATAAGGGCCACCCTCCCTGGCCGGTGATGGTCTGAACGGCGCTCATGTAGATTTCGTCGAGGTCGGGACGTTCTTCCCGATCCACCTTGATGTTGATGAAGAAGCGGTTCATCAGCGCGGCTGTCGACTCGTTTTCGAAGGATTCCCGCTCCATGACGTGACACCAATGGCAGGCGGAATAGCCGATGCTCAGGAAGATGGGTTTATCTTCCGCCCGGGCTGTTTCGATGGCCTCTTTTCCCCAGGGATACCAATCCACCGGGTTGTGGGCGTGTTGAAGCAGGTAGGGGCTGGTGGAATCGATCAGGCGATTTGTGTGCGGAGGGTGGGCAACGTTTTTCATCGGTTTACCTTTCCAGGATGGAGATTGTACCGGCGCGGATGAAACGCGCCACGGGAAAATCCGATCGAAGCCGATTGGCGAGGCTGGGAAGAATGCTTGAAAATCCCGCTGAGAAAAGTAGGGGATTCACGAAACCGACCGGATTGAGCGGGAAGATGGAATCGGCTACAATCCTCCATCGAACAGACGAGAAAACGGGGTGTAGCGCAGCCTGGTAGCGCAACTGCTTTGGGAGCAGTGGGTCGTTGGTTCGAATCCAATCACCCCGACCATTCAAAATATTCTCTGCTAAACGGTGGATTTCTGCGCAAGTTCGAGGATGGTTGGAATCTCTTCCTCACCCAGAGCACATCTTCGCAGCATGGAGATGACCTGTTCCCGATTGTTTCCCTCGGCGAATTTTTCTTGAGCGAGTTTTGCGTAATATTCGATTCGGGATCGCGTTTTATCTTCGGGCGATCGTTCAGCCGGTTTGTTCGCGGAGCCGTTCAATCCATATTTCGCCTTCCAGGCTTGGCAGGGTTCCTGGAAGGATGCAGGATCGCGTTCCCATAGATCGCTGTTTAACCAGGCGGGCAGGGTTTTGATTGTCGAAAACTCTTTCATCTCGATTCGGCTGGAGACGTACGGCGACGAACAATAGGCTTTTGCGCTGGATAGGATGGTTGGATAATCGGCTCGTTTCCTTGCCGCTTTGAACGCTGCATAAACCGCCTTCTTGGATTCCCTGCGAGCGGACGGCCAAACATACCACAAACCGCTATTCCCATCTTCGCCGAAAAGTTCTGTCTCAAGAGGATCGGTTTTTGGTGCTGCTTCTTTTTCTTCAGAAGAAGATTCATCCAGGAAATCCGGCTGTTCGGATTTGCAAGAAGTATTTCCTGTTTTTGGAGTGGGAGTGGGAGAGGGAGAGGGAGAGGGAGAGGGGGCATCCAAATTTTCAATTTTAGCATCGTTTTTTGATGCTTCGGGCATGCTAATAGCATCGTTTTCTATGCTGCCAGTATTTTTGTCTATTTTCTCCCAACGCATCTGCGCCGCCTTTTTGGCTCTCTCAACTCGCTTTTCGGCATAAAAAACGTACGGGTTCCGCTTCTCCCAGTTGTGGACGGAAAAGGTTTGTCGATTTTCATCCCAATCAAGAAACTTGGTTCGCTCATCGGTCAGGGCGTTAATGAATTCTTGAGTATCTCCATTCCAATCAGCCGCAAGGCAGATATCGTATCCATCCATTCCGTTTAGAATGCCTTTCGGTTCATGCTCTGCCGTGTACGTCCAAAGATTTAACAGGCTAATAATCCCATCCGAGCCTAATAGTTGCCGCAACCGGCGAACCTTGGCGTTTCGTAAAAAACCTATATCAATTCGAATATCAGTCATAACCATCCCTCTACCAATCGGGTGTTTCGCCCAAATCTTCTCGGTCGTTCAAGCCGTTAAACGTCAGAGACTTGCTGTTAAAAACGAGTTTGAATTTGCCGGTTAAACCGTTTCTGTTTTTCTCAACAAGAATGTCTCTCACACCAGACGCCCCTCGCTCGATTCCCTCATTTCTATGGATGAACATCACCAGGTCGGCGTCCTGTTCGATACTTCCCGAATCGCGCAGATCGGAAAGCCGGGGCTTTCGGTTTTCCTTTTCGCATTCGCGGGATAGTTGCGACAGCAACAGAACCGGGGCATCGAGTCGCCGCGCCAAGGCCTTGCATTCGCCGGACAAGTAGGTGATTTTTTCAATCCGGGGGAAGCGGTTTAGATCGGTCGGCGTTCGAAGCAATTGGAGATAATCGACAACGACCAAATCGAGCGATCCGATGTCGATTTTTAATCTCTCGCAACGGGCCGCTAACTGGTCAATCCGGATCGCCGGGGAATCGTCAAGGTAGAGATTCCGCTTTTGAAGATCGCCCGCCTTCTGGAGAATCAAACGGGCCGTGGATTTGTCGTCACTGCCTTGGATGGCAGACAATGACCGGCTCAAAATCTCTTCACCCGCCATTTCCAAAGAGACGTACCCCACGTTTCCGCATTTGGCGACGTTCAAGGCGATTTGCGAAGCGAGAAGCGTTTTCCCTTCGGACGGCCGCGCCGCAAGGATCGTCAGTTCGCCGCGATTGAATCCGCCAAACTTGCGGTCGAAATCGGCGATGCCGGTTTGAACGTCCTTGTAGGCTCGCCCTGCAGAACGCCGCGCCATTCGTTCTTGGATCATCGAAACCGATTGATCAAGCAATAATTCGATTCGCCGGAAACCGGCTACCTTCGAAGGCAAACAAATCGCCAAGGCATCCGCATAGGCTTTCGCGGATAACGCATCCAGGTCACCGTTCACGGCCTCTTGGGTCAATTGGTACGCGTTTCGGATCACCTGCCGACGAATGGCTTTCTCTTTGACGATCTTTGCGAAATGCTCGATGTTGACGGTAGTCGCTACGCTATTTGCAAGTTCCATCAAGTAGTATTCGTCGCCGTTTTTTTTGAGTTCCCCGCGCCGTTCAAGTTCATCGGCCAAAGCAACGACATCGCCGGAGACGCCCTTTGCGGCTAAATCGCATAGCGCATCGAAAATCATGGCGTGCGCCGGTTGATAGAAATCATCGCCGGTCAGGATGTCCCGCGCTTTCGCGACGGCATCCCGGCTGCGCATCATTGCGCCGAGAACGTGGCGTTCGGCTTCGGGAGAGTGAGGGAGAGTGACTTGCTGCATCGATAGAACGCCTTGCTTGTTGTTATGAAATGTGCAAAATTGCCTTCTATGCAATAACCGTGCTAATTATTGTGTTGCATTGTAATTAGTTGATTAGATTGGATTTAATGAAAAATCAGATGGAGGTCAATGAGAAAGAAAATAGGAAAGTAATTTGAAAACCCAAATTATAATTTGAAAATCCCGATTTATTTCGAATACGGTTTGAGACCGTATTTTTTCAATTTGGACGAGATCGAGGACGCGTTTCTCCCCATGGCTTCCGCCATTTTCTTTTGCGTTGAATGCTTTTCGCGCATTTGCCGAAAATATTCGGCATCGAGTTCATCGACTTTGTATCCCGTCAAATCGGGAGTGGATGAGTCCTGAGGATCGCCCTTCCTGTACTGGTAGATGGCTTCTATCAACCGTTCAATTCCTTCGATCTGATAGGCATTTCGGAAAAAGGTAAGCGCCCATTCTTTATCTTTCACGCTCTGAGAAGGGAACTCGCCTTTCTGGAAGGACAACAAATCGCGATTCCAGAATTTGGAACGACCCCCCCATGTCCTTTCATAAGGGACTTCGTGCGTGGGTGGATCGTACAGGAACAGATTATGAAAAATTGTAATGGCATGTTCATATACACTATTCAGTTCGGGAATGATTAACGCTTGGATGTCTAAATCCTTATATCGAAAAGCGTACCCCTTGAGACCCGCCAAATTGTCAAATTCTTCTTCCCGTTCAAAAAATAAATCGGTGGATTCAAGGCTGAATCCTTCTTTTCGCAAACATCGATCCAGAATATCGATGAGGCCGCCGTCGAGATGTTTCAAGTAACGGATGATGGGTTTATTATGAAGGTTGAAACACAATCCGCTGTAGGGATTTTCATAGTCAAGATATCGCCCAGGCCACATTCCAAATCCCTCATATCCTTCGTATTCAATCCGATAGATTTCTTCGTTTACCTTTTCTTTGACGAGGTGATCCTTCCACCTCATTACGTCGCAAACGGTTTCAATTTCGCGAACGTTGCCGGGCCAGTGATAGGAAAGAATCGCCAGCATTTCGTATCCTGTGAAATTGAAAAGAATGTCTCGATCGTAATGATAGAAATAATGAAGAATGTCGGGTCGTCTCTCGTAAAGCGGAGGAACAAAAAACGGGAGAAAACGATTCCAAAAGTCGAGCCGGAAATCTTCTTTGGCCTTATTCGTCGTGCTGATGATTTGAACGGTCGATTGCTTTTCTTGGGTGTCGCCGACAGGATAGAATCGCCCCCCATTTTCAAGAAACAACAGGAGTTTCGCTTGAACGTTTTTGGGCAACTCTCCAATTTCTTCGAGAAGTAACAATCCACCATCGGCCTCCGCCAGTTTTCCCTTTTGGTCTTTGACCGCTCCCGTAAAAGCCCCTTTCACATGGCCGAATAATTCGGATTCAATCAACGATTCGGGAAATGCGGCGCAGTTGAGCGTGATGGGTTTTTGGGTATTTTCTTTTAACCACAGTGCAGTGAAAATATGGGTGAACAGAGATTTTCCAACGCCGGTATCCCCCAAGATCATTAACGGCTTTTTCTTTTTAGCTGCGGAGGATATCCGGCTGTAATAAAGGTTGAAGAGTTTGATAAAATCGTCCACGGCTCCCGTTAAATGAAAAGGGACGATCCATTTTTTCTCTGGGTTTTTCACTGCGCCGAAAGGAGAAGAATTCTCTGTTGTCTTTTTTCGCATGCCGCCGCCTTTTCGATTGAATCAACGCCAAAACAACCGGCATTCATTGAGGGATCGCTTCCAGAAATATCTTCCACCCCCCATTCAACGCCTGCAAGGCTTTTTCCCGCTTGCCGGATGGCACGAGAGCGCGAATCATTTCCGCTTCATCCGTACGGCGCTTTTTCGTGAGTACCGGCATCGGTCACCTCGATGAGTTTCACCTTTCCGCTATCGACTTTGCGGTGGGGCGAATTCTCTGTTGTTCTTACATTATAGTAATCTTCCCTTGACATTTTGCGAAAATTCTATTCTTATAAAGTTTACTACAAAAGGGAAGTGGTGTGTTTATGAGCGGACTGGCGAAAAGCGTTCGAATCAATCGTCTGGTTAATCTTCTCTCGTCGGGAAAGCATTACCTCACCGCGCCCATTCTGGCAAAAGAACTGGGTGTAACCGAAAGAACCATTCGCCGCGATCTGATCGACCTCGATCATCTTGGGTATGCGGTGTATAACGATCGCGGATACAAACTCCACAGCCCCGATCCGAATCTCCACGTTCCATTTTCCGACGTCGATCTCTCCACTCTGCAAGCGCTCATTGAAGCCTCTCCCCTGCTGAAACTACCTCATATGCGGGAACGATGCCAGATTCTACTTGACAAGTTGAAGATGTCGGCCGTTCAAACGGAAACAGATTCCCCGCCGGATCGAGCCATCGAACCCTCGGAACCCAAACTCCCCACCCGCTGCTCCATCAACGTGGATCGGCTGGAGAAAGCCATCAATCGAAGAAAGACGGTTTCTATTCTGTATCATTCCCTCGACGATCCCGGTCCCACGCTCCGGCTCGTTCATCCGTACGTCATTACTCTCCGCGCCGGGAATTGGTATTTGATCGCCTTCACGCCGGACAAGAACGATTTTCGGCAATACCGGCTCGAACGAATCCAAGCGCTTACCATCCACAAAGAGACCTTCCAGCGGGATCCCGATTTTAATCTTCAGGAATATTTCAGCCAGAGTTTCGGTGTGTTTCGGGGAGAACCGATACGAGTCAAATTGCGGCTCCGTGGCAAAGCCGCGCGTCTGGCATCTGAACGTCCCTGGCCGAAAGATATGGAGTTGAACTGGATATCCGGCGATACCGCCATTCTGCAAGTCACCCTCCAGGGAACCCAAGAGATCGTGGCCTGGGCACTCAGCCTGGGGAACGAGGCGGAAATCCTCGAACCGGAAGCGCTGAGGAGCGAACTCAAGTCGATTTTGGAGGAATTAAGAACAATCTATCAAGTGGGATGACCTTAGATGACATGGGGGGGTGGGAGAATGGACTGTCACAAATATGAAATGGATGAGAAAAAATGGTTGAATTTAATCAGTGGTTTAAGAACATAACGAGAAATGAACCTTATGATTTTCAAATAAGGTTTGCAACCGATTCTACTCTTCCGCAACTTGTTCGAATTCCGACCGGTTGTGGGAAGACGGATATGGTGCTTTTGGGATGGCTCTGGAGACGTATTGCGTCCGGAAACAAACAGCTTCGAGAAACGACGCCTCGACGGTTGGTGTATTGCCTGCCTATGCGCGTTTTAGTCGAACAGACGTACGACTTAGCCTGCCAATATACAAAAGCTTTGGGGATAAAGACTTATAAACTGATGGGTGGAGAAACCGACGATGACTACATCCGCCACCCAGAAGAGGATTGCGTGATCGTTGGAACGCAGGATATGTTATTATCCCGCGCATTGAATCGTGGTTACGCCGCGTCCCGTTACCGTTGGCCTATGGATTTTGGCTTGCTCAATAACGACTGTTTGTGGGTGATGGATGAAGTTCAACTAATGGATGCAGGTTTAGCGACATCAACTCAGTTGGACGGTTTTCGGCAAAAACTGTCTACATTTAAAACTGTGCAATCGGTTTGGATGTCTGCGACATTGGAAATGGACTGGTTGGATACTGTAGATTTTGATAGATCAAAACTGCTGAATCCTTTGGAATTAAGGGATAATGATTTCGAAAACAAAGAGTTATACAAGCGATTTCATTCATCCAAACACCTACATAAATTAGATTTGACTATCGGTGATGCAAAAAAAATTGCCGGAGAAATTGTCTCCA
>CAZFOX010000085.1:7028-11267 GCA_964520565.1 uncultured bacterium
ATTCACCAAAATATGCAACAAATAGAGGCAATCCGTACACTGGTTGTCATGAATACGGTCGATCGAGCTATTGACGTTTATAAAGAAGTGAAAAATCTGACCAGGAATCAATCGATAAAATCGATATTGATTCATTCCCGTTATCGTCCCCAGGATCGAGAGAAAAAAATACACGAATTGTTAGCTGAACCCAAGGATGGCGGAACGATTGCCATTACTACCCAGGTTATTGAAGCCGGAGTTGATATTTCATCGAACGTATTGTTTACGGAAATAGCTCCCTGGTCTTCGCTGGTCCAACGATTTGGACGGTGCAATCGTCGAGGTGAATACAATGAATCTGGTGGCGGACATATTTATTTGATTAATCTTTCGGAAGACGAAAAGGAGCAAAAAAAGAATGCTCGACCCTACGATCTCGCCGATCTGAAGAACTCACAGAAATTAATCAACTATGTTAACAATGTGGATCCATCTTCTCTGAAGCAGTTGCAGGATGTACATTCACAGGAATACCGGGACGCAATGCGGCTCGAACATACTCACGTTATTCGTTACAAAGACTTACTCGATTTATTCGATACGACACCCGACCTGGCTGGAAACGATATTGACATTTCTCGTTTTATTCGGAGTGGTGAAGAACTCGACGTACATGTATTCTGGCGGGATTGGCCAGTCAAAGAGAAACTCGACCCCAATCAAGATTATGCTAAGGCTCCGCACAGAGATGAACTTTGTCCAGTACCGGTTTATCAATTCGAAGATTTTCTAAAGAACAAAGGAGATTCAGTATGGAGATGGGATTCACTTGATCAGAAGTGGATTAAAGCCGACCGGAATTCTGTTTATCCTGGACAGACCTATCTGATACGATGTAATGCTGGGGGATACGATCCAGAGATCGGTTGGAATGCTAAATCAAAAGAATCTGTAAATACGGTCGCTATCTCGCTTGAACAAAAACAAGAAGGGTACAGCGATGATTATTATTCCATAACGGCTTGGGTAACAATCTCCCAACATACGGATGATGTTGTGAAATATGTGAAAGAGTTTATTGAAGCGCTTGGGATCGAGGGTGAATGGAAAGAATCATTGCTATGGGCTGCCCGTTGGCACGACCGGGGTAAAGCGCATCGTATCTTTCAAGAAGCAATTAAAAATCGTCCAGAACCTTGGAATAACAATAACGACCTTGCCAAAGCGCCTGAAGGGTTTTGGGGACGCTACCAACGTAAACATTTCCGGCATGAGTTAGCATCGGCGTTGGCTATGCGGCAATCGAATTTTTCCCCATTGGCTGTCTATCTGACCGCTGCGCATCATGGAAAAGTTCGCCTCTCGATCCGATCTTTGCCGGGTGAAATTCCCCCTGAAAATCCTCAAAAACTCTTTGCCCGCGGCATTTACGATGGGGATGAATTACCATCGACCAACTTGGGAGATGGAATCATCGCCGATTCTATTGTTCTTTCCTTGGAATGTATGCAGCTAGGACGATCTAAAAACAATGAACCCAGCTGGATCGAACAAATGTTGAAACTTCGCGATGAAGTGGGGCTTTTCAAACTTGCTTTTTTAGAAGCGGTGTTCCGCGCTGCCGATTGGCGCGCTAGCAAGGAGGATCAAAATAATGCCTGATATTCGTCTCCCCGGGTGCACTCCCGAACCACTCATGGCCTACTTAAAGGCATTAGGCATTCTTCGCCTGGTTAGCGAACAGGTTGATTCCAACGTAACCGGTCGATGGGAAAATGATGTTTTTGTGTTACATACAAATCTGGATCAAAATAATTTGGTACATTTCTTTTTGGATGAATACAAACCAACTCCGATTCTAGCTCCCTGGGCTGGAGGATCAGGTTTTTTTGGGAATGACAATCGTACGGCAATAAATGAAATTCTTTCGAGTCAATCTAATCGTTTTGAATCTTTCAAACATACTGTAAACATTGTTTGTAAGATATTAAAAGAAGAGAACATTATTGAAAAACCTTCCAGCGATTGTAAAGAAAATCTATTGCGACGATATCGAAGAGAAATGCCAGATGATTTTATACGATGGATGGATGCAACAATGGTCATTCAGTCGGAAGGTCAATCTTTTTCTCCATTATTAGGAACTGGAGGAAATGATGGCCGACTCGATTTCACCCAGAATTATATGCAAAGATTAGTGGAAATTGGTTTGATTAATGAAAAACCTCCATCGATATCTTCTATGCTTCTACTTGCATTATTTGCAAATCCCTCTCCCGGACTCAACAAAGCAGCAGTAGGCCAGTTTTCTCCCGGAAGAGTAGGTGGACCAAATGCAACACAGGGTATGGAAGGATCCTCATTCGATAATCCCTGGGATTTCGTATTGATGATGGAGGGAACCTTATTTCTTTCGAGTGCTCTTGTAAAAAGAATGAGTACAAGAGGACGAGAAAAATCCAGTTTTCCTTTTACTGTACGTGGTCGTGCAATCGGCGATAGTTCAGTGAGTGAGGAAGAAATATCAAGTGCCCGAGGTGAGATGTGGCTTCCCATATGGAATCGTGATTCAAGTCTTATTGAATTGATCTATTTATTTACTGAAGGTCGAGCGGAACGATCTGGCACACCCGCGAGAGATACTCTTGATTTTGCTCGAGCGGTAGCCACATTGGGAATCGATCGTGGTATAAAATCGTTTGTACGATATGGTTTTTTAAAACGTAGTGGAAAAGCTTACCTTGCTACATCGATGGAAAGATTTCCCGTGCCAGATAAACCAAATATACAAGTCAATCTTTTCCGTGAAATTGATTCTTGGCTCGATCGCTTTCGCCGAAACTCTTCCAGCGATAACACACCAACCCGCTTTCAAACTGCATTGCAGAAAATCGAATCGTCTATATTCAATTACTGCAAATATGGCGGTCAGGAGCGGATGTGCAAAGTCTTGCTTGCTTTGGGAAACGCCGAAAGACAACTTGCCATAAAAAGCGGGCCCTGTTCTCCTATTTCGAGACTTTCAATCCAATGGATTGATGCCATTTATGACAATTCCTTCGAATTTCGTCTAGCCTGTTCACTTGCAGGGATATTTGATCGATCTCGGAAAATCGAACCGATCCGGAGTAATTTGGAACCTGTAAGCGAAAATGGGCGATCCTGGGTTGAAAAAGGTGGGGAAGTGGTTTGGTCAAGTTCCGACCTTTGCACGAATTTGTCCGCGGTTCTCGAAAGAAGAATCCTGGATGGTTCCCGTGCGGGATGTGAAGATTTGCCTTTGGACTTCGTTTATCCAACCTCTTTATCCGCTATCTCGGCTTTCCTTGATGGCGATGTTGACGACCGATATATTAACGATCTTTTGTGGGGGCTGATCTTAATTAATTACAAACAGAGTCATTTCAAATTCCCCAAGCCAAAAGAACCAATCGAGCCTAAATATCCACGTCCACTTCCTCGCGCATATGCTTTGTTAAAATTGCTTTTTATCCCATGCCCACTGATTTCAGCTTGGAGTCCAGAGAAAAATGTCCAAGTATGGCGTATGATAAAAAGAGAAGAAAGAACGCAAGGTATTCGTATTCGTCCCGAACCGCGTATCTTGCCTCTAGTGAAAGCCGGGCGCATCGATGAGGCGTGCCGAATTGCCTACCATCGTCTTCACGTCAGTGGTTTCACTCCCTTACCCGGATCAACCTCGGCCGGTATTTGGAGAGAGCGAGATTGGGAAATCGATCCAAATATCGATCCCAAGCGTCTTGCTGCATCCCTTCTCTTTCCAATAAGCAATAAAGGAATTCATCAACTGATACAGTTAATTACACGACCCAAAGAAGAAACGGAAGGAGTATTAAAATCATGAGTATCGATTACAAAACTCTTGAAAACGTTCCACGCCTATTGATGGAAGCCGAGTTGAAGCCCCTGCAGGGACATCGCTTTCAACCAACGGGATTTCCCGATCTCGGCCCGGCACGTTATACCGCACCCGACGGAACCGAAATGTTACTGCTAGAATCGCCGCAGTCTGTTGCGAACCGCATGGAGATGGCGTGTTGGAATATCGATAAACAATCGCTTATTGATCAATTTGACGGTCTCCCTTATATTTGCGTTCTTACCGAAGATGATGAAATTCTCACCACATCAATTCTGGAATCTCATCGTATTAATTCACCTTATATTTTAGAAGGAAAGGATAAGTCAGTATTCAATAAATTAAAAGAAGAACTGGCTGAATTTGAAATTGGTGCT
>CAZFOX010000086.1:0-1794 GCA_964520565.1 uncultured bacterium
AGGTATTAGCGGCTTCGGGGGTACGAGTACAGGTTTGGCCGCCTAATTCGGCGTTTTCCACCGGACCGTCTTCATTGCCGAGAACCAGTTTAATTCCCTGGGATTGTCCAGAATTCCCCAAGGAAATGCTCACGGCAGCGGCGGTGCGATACTCCTCGCCCTCGGTGGAAGGGGGAGGAGGAAGGAGGTCTGGATGCTGCAGTTCGATGGTTTCGGTGGCTTTTTCGTTTCGTTTCCATCGATCAACATACTCGCGGGTCAGGGCGATATACTGCCGTCCGTATTCGCGCGATTCGGCGATATCGGTTCCCTCGTGCATTTCATTCCAGGTTTCAAGCAGAACGAGCCGTGACTGGCTGTTGAGAACCTGATTCCAGCTCCAGCGGTAAAAGTTTCCATTTTCCCGGTCGCGAATGGGCGTCATGCGTCCGGGAACGGCCGCGTCGCAATAACCGGGGCCGACCTGGGCGATTGCTCCGAAGATGTTGGGCCCGTTCAGCGCCGCGCCCCATTGAGTAACCGCGTCGGTCGAAAAGTGCCAGGATTGGTCGCGGATGATATAAGGGCGAATCCCGCCGAAATCGCGGGCGAAATGTTCGTAAGTGTATTTGACGGTACTCTCATCGTGATCTTTGGCAAATCCACTGCCATATAGAACCACGATGGGGCGTCCGTCGATACTGGCCCAATGCCGGGGATGGACTTGATAGAAGAAATCGCGGATGGTGCGGTAGAATAGATCCTTACCTTCGGTAGTACGGAGATCGTAGCGTTCGCTCTGCGTCTCGCCGCGGATACCGGGTAACAAGGTGGATGTATCGTAAAAAAGGCCGATTTTGGGAGAATTTTTACCGGCGCGGCTTCGGCGTTCGATGGCGGTTTGCAAGGGGCCTAGACCGAGAACGCTAAAGGAGAGACCGGGGCGAAAATAATTATCTACAACACCCCAATAGACAGGCAGAATAAAATCGATGCCCGCCTCGGCACAATCGGCCAATTGCTTATCGTGCCATTCAATCGAATTGAAACTGACCGATTCCGCGTCGGGAAAGTGATCCTGCAACGCGTCGTCGGTCAGGGCGGAGTTATCGAAGAAATGATGGTTGGGGTAGTCGTACCAGTAGAAATAATGCGTTCCCACCCATTTTTTCTGGGGGGAGAAGGGTTGGATTTGGTTCAAGTCGGCCTGATTCCATTGCGGAACGAAGGACTGCGTTCGCGCCACTGGTGTTAACCAGACAATCCCTCCAGTTATAATCCCCCATAAGAATAGGCGGCGAAACGCGGTCGGATTCATTGTTTTTCCTCTTCTCCCAGGATATGAGTGATGGAAGATTTTAATACCTCGATTTTAACATTTTCAGCGATCTTGATTACCGCGACATCGTCTTTCATGCCGATGATGGAACCATAGATTCCCCCGGCGGCGATAACGCGATCGCCTTTTTTCAGGCTGCCGACTCGTTCTTCGTGTTTTTGGCGTTGTTTTTGTTGCGGACGGATTAAAAGAAAATAAAAAATCGCAAAAATGCTTCCCATCATCAATAAAAAAGAACCCATCCCCTGGGTAGCACTTGGCGTGACCGTATCCTGAGCGTACGCATGGGAGGCAATGCCGATTAAAACGATCGATACTAATTGCCGCATAAGAATTCTCTCCTGACGAAAAAGCCGTACGATGGCTTTCGGAATTATCTAAACCGATTTTGAAGTTGAAGGTAGTATAGGCGGTGTATCCCGGGAACAAAAGTGATTGCAGCATATTTCATAGATCGGATAGAGGATAAAAGCCTT
>CAZFOX010000086.1:1804-7434 GCA_964520565.1 uncultured bacterium
GGTATAATGGAGAGAGGTATGATAAGACCTTCATGATATGAGGTAAGGATTTATAGAGAATGAGGATCGATTCAAAATCCGTTCTTTTCTCGATCGTTGCCTTCAGTTTCGCCGGGATCCTACCGAACTCCTCTTCACAGAATATTTCGCCCGATTCACTCAAAGATATTGAGAATTATAATTCTTACTGGCATTGCCAGGATTTTATTGAGGATGCGGGTCTCCAAAATCACAGTTTGTACGATATATCTTTTGCGGAGGATGGGACAGCCTGGATCGCCGCGTCGAATGGTTTGTATCATTACGATGGGTATCATTGGATACAATACACTACAACAAATGGGCTCCCCAGCGATTTTGTCCGCAGTGTCTGCGTAACTCGGGATGGGATACTCTGGGTGGGAACCGATCGGGGAGCGGGTACTTTCGATGGGAAAATATATGATTCGCATGGTTCGGAGAAAGGGATTGCCGGTACCAGTGTACGCCGGATTTATGAAGATCGGATTGGCCGATTGTGGTTCTGTTGCGACCGGTGGCCGAATCCAACGATCATTGGCGGTTTAAGTCGATTCGATGGCAAGGAATGGCGTACGTTTCAAGAAGAAGATGGATTCACAGAGGATCATATCGTCGATTGTCTCGAATCCACGGACGGGGATTTTTACGTCATTTCCAATCACACAATCCTGATGGAAAGTCATGGAAAATGGATCGCTCCCTTGAAAGAATTAGGCTTGGGACATGGAGAACACTATCGTTCGATCGTAGAAAAACCGCGAGGAACTATCATAGTATTTTCCGATCTTGGCGTATATCAGGGGAAAGACAATGCGTGGAGTTTCACACCGTTCCCACCCGATAATACTATTGTCAACTATCCACTCTGCTTAAGCGGCGATAGTAATCTTTATAGTTTTCAACTGATTCGAGAAAACGTATACTCCCTGGTTCGGTGGCAAGAAAATGATTGGGAACCGGAATCGTCCGATTACGGTCATTATGGATACGACTGGATTCAAGCGGTCAGGCAGGCTCCCGACGGTGCAATTTGGTGTGTGGGTGATACGATCCTCCTGCGATATGTCCGACATCAGAAATCCTGGTTGGATTTTAAGCGGTTACCACCTCCCGTCTTTCTCGATGGCCAAAATAGGATTTGGTTGCATGGGGAAGATGGACTATTTCGATATTCAACAAAAGGGTGGGAGTCCCTGGAACCTTTTCATGGACAATTGGCTCTGGATAACAAAAGAAATGTATGGGGATGGAATGCGGATGAATTGTACCGTTGGGAGGGAGACAATCGCGTTCGTGTCGATTTCCAGAAAACCGGGATTCAGTATCTGGATCGTATGACTTCGGATCGAGGGGATGGAATATGGATTTATGGCAGGGATGCCAACCAGAATCTGACTGTGGCATTATTCAAAGGTGGTCTATGGAATTGTTTCGGCCTGCCGGATTCCTCCTCGCAACGTGTCTTGGATTGGCAGACCTCGCCTTCCGGTGCTTTGTGGTTTCTTGTATTTACACCCTCGAATGACCAATACAACCTCTATGAGGTTCAATTCCACGGGGATAATGAAATTCATAAAGAGATACCCCTTCCTTTGTTGAATGGAAATCCGCGTTTGTTTTCTGATCGAGAAGGAGGGCTTTGGTTGTTTTCCTCTATACCAACGTATTGGCTGCCGCCTGGGGAGAAAAATTGGCGTCCGATCCATCAGACGATCGGCCGTTTGGTCGTGCATATATCGGAAAGTCCATTTTCTCTTTGGTTTCAATGTAACGGCGGTGCGGGAGGAAAATGGGGCTTTTCACGGAAGATCGGCGACGCTTGGAGCCATCAGGAAGACAGGTTATTTTTCGGAAAAACGCTGGAAAACGGACAAATTGTTTTTGGAGGGAGTCAGTACTTTTATATTTCGAGCGGAATCAAAGGGGATACTCCGATCCGGGTACGCCTACCACGGGACGGCTACATTACCGGTTTTGTAATAGATAGTCTCGGACAGTATTGGATTGGGATGGATGAAGATCTTTTTGTATCGAGTGTGGATCGGATTCCTCCGGAAACGGAAATCCGGAATCCGGAATGGCGGCGTCTCGAATCGGGCGAATTGTTGACCGTGACGTGCTACTCTGTGGAGTTCAATCAACCCATCGATACGCAAAAACAATATTTTTATGCCTGGCGAATCGATGGGGGTTCGTGGTCTCCATTTCAGTGGTACGAGAATTCCACATTCTCGATTTCCACACGGGAATTGCCGTTAGGAGACCATATATTGGAAATTGCCGCCCGCGATGAGATGATGGACATCGATCCAACGCCGGCTGCTCTCCACTTTACGATTCGCCCAGTCTCTTTGCAGGATCGCTGGTGGTTTTGGTATGCCGTCGTATGCCTGTTTGTTTTTATATCCTGGTTGGCTGCGGTTTCCTGGTTTCGCAAGAAGAAACTCGTTCTTTATACCAACCGTCTTGAAGAAATCGTCGAAGAACGGACGATTTCCTTGCGCGCTAGTGAGGAAAAATATCGAACTCTGATTGAAACCACCGATACGGGTTTTACGATCCTCGACGATAAGGGCAACGTATTGGATGCCAATCCAGAATACCTCCGCCTGACCGGTTATCCGTCCTTGTCCGATATACGAGGCCGTTGTTTCCTGGATTGGACGGCGTCTTACGACCTGGAACGAAATAAGTTGGAATTCGATCGTATTCTTCGGAACGGCTGGATTCGGAATCAGGAAGTGGATTATTGCACTCCCTCAGGAGAAATCATCCCAATCGAAGTGAATGCGACTTTATGGCGAACCAAACAGGGTGACCGTATTGTGGCGTTATGCCGCGATATTCGCGAGCGAAAGAAAGCCGAAGAAGCTCTCCGATTCGACGAACAACGTCTGGAAACCCTCCTGCAATTAAACCAAATGTCATTTGCGTCTCTTTCGGAAATCGCCCATTTCGCTATGGAAGAGGCCGTCCGCCTGACGCAAAGCAAGATCGGTTATATTGCGTTTGCCAATCCGGAAGAGACCGTTCTCACCATGTACGCCTGGTCGAAGCAGGCAATGCAGGAATGCAGGGTTCAAAATAAGCCTTTCGAATATGAGGTCGCCAAGACCGGTTTATGGGGCGAAGCCGTGCGGCAAAGAAAACCGATTATTACAAATGATTACGCCGCATCGAATCCCTGGAAAAAAGGAACGCCCGAAGGACATGTTCATCTGGTGCGTCATATGAACGTACCTCTTGTTGATGGGGATAAAATCGTCGTTGTGGCTGGTGTCGGTAATAAAGATAGAGATTACGATGAGTCCGATGTCCGTCAACTGACTCTATTGATGGCGGGGATGTGGCGGATCGTGCAGCGCCATCAAGTGGAAGAAGCATTGAAAGCCAAGACGGATGAATTAGACCGTTTCTTCAGCATGACCCTGGATTTATTATGTATTGCCGATACCAACGGTATCTTTCATCGGTTGAATCCCCAGTGGGAACGCGTTCTTGGCTATACCATAGACGAATTAATCGGCCAGAATTTCATGAACTTCGTCCATCCAGACGATCGCGAGAGCACTCTCCAAGCCCTAGCCGAGTTAGACTCACAAAAGACAGTTCTTCATTTCGTCAATCGATATCGCTGTCGAGACGGAAGTTACCGCTGGATTGAGTGGAATTCATTTCCTGTGGGATCGATGATCTATGCCGCCGCTCATGATATTACCGACCGAATTCATGCCGAAGAGGAACGGCGGAAAATGGATCAGCAGATCCAGCATACCCAAAAACTGGAAAGCCTGGGTGTGTTGGCAGGAGGGATTGCCCACGATTTCAACAATTTGCTGATGGCCATTTTGGGGCACGCGGAACTGGCTTTGAACAAACTCTCTCCTTTATCCCCCGCACGGGAAAACCTTTCGGCCATTGAAACGGTATCTCAGCGCGCTGCCGATCTTTGCAGGCAAATGCTCGCCTATTCCGGGAAAGGCCGTTTTGTGATTCAGGAGATCGATCTGAAAGAATTGATTGAGGAAATGAATCATATTCTTCAGGTGTCGATTTCCAAAAAAGCGTCTCTTCGCTTTCATTTCACTCCGAACCTTCCTCGCATTGAAGGCGACGCATCTCAAATCCGCCAGGTCGTTATGAATCTGATTATTAATGCATCGGAGGCCATTGGCGAAAATGAGGGAATCATCTCCGTCTCGACGGGAGTTGTAAATTACCGGGGAGATAACCTCCATCCCTATTGGATGGATTCTCAACTCCCGGATGGGGAATATGTTTCGCTCGAAATCAGCGATACCGGATGCGGGATGGATTCCGAGACGGTATCGAAAATATTCGATCCGTTCTTTACGACCAAGTTTACCGGACGGGGGTTGGGGCTGGCGGCGGTTATGGGAATCGTTCGGGGTCATAAAGGCGCGATCAACGTGGATAGTGAACCCGGTCAGGGAACAATGTTTAAGATACTTTTCCCCGCGGTTTTGTCGAAAGAAACGGCTTCTTCCGGCACTCAAGTGGAGGATCGCAGTTGGCGGGGGCAGGGAACTATACTACTGGTGGATGATGAAGAGATCATTATCAATATGGCCAGGGAAATGCTGGAGTATCTGGGATTCAAAACTCTCACCGCATCCAATGGACGGCAGGCTTTGGATGTGTTTCAAAAACATCAGAATGATATTTCCTGTGTTCTTCTCGATTTGACCATGCCTCACATGGATGGCGAGGAAACCTTCCGGGAACTTCAAAAAATCCGCCCGGACGTACAAGTGATTGTTTCCAGCGGGTATAGCGAACAAGAAGTATCGCAGCGATTTGCCGGAAAAAATCTGGCAGGAGTTATTCAAAAGCCATATAAGATGGCTTCACTCGCCGCTTCATTGAAAGAACTTGGATTAGGGCGAACCTGATAAATAATGCTGGCCGCGCATGCCATTCTGCATGTTTTATAGTGTCCTTCCCAATTCTATTCTTCTTTTTTATGCCGTTCCACCGTATAAGGTTTTTGAAAAAAATCCATTAATGACTGCTCTTTGAACCAACTTGCGTAGAGTGCCTGAAAACCAATCGGTTCGCCTCCAATATCCATATACTCGATTTGCTGCCAAGCGAAAAATACGGTATGCAACATTTCGCGCATCTGTTCCAGTGCACCCGTGCCTGGAGGAACGCTTTCCAATGCCTTGACGGGAATCCCGTATAGGATCACTCCCTCCGAATCTTTCTGCATGATTTTACCTAGAAAGCGCTTGCCATTCATTAAATGGATTTCAACCAGTTCGCCAATCATGGGGGGTCCTTTTGTTTTTAAGAAATCGAATTCCCTTGATTCCGTTTTCAGAATCAATACGTAAATAAAACGGTTTGTTTCCCGTATTTAATCATAATCGAAAATAAATGAGAAACCTGTGGAGTCGGGTTCTTCCCTGAAAAGTCGTTTCTTTTTTCGGTTCTTTTCCTTGATCTTTTCGTTTTGCCAGTAAGAATATTAGCGTAAGCGGTGTATAAGTAAACGTTGTTTTCCCGGCAAAGATGGATCGATTCGTAGATATTCTTTATACTCTGCTTCCCCTGGCGATTTTGTCGGTCACAATCGCGATTGGTTA
>CAZFOX010000086.1:7444-11228 GCA_964520565.1 uncultured bacterium
TGGACCGATTTTCGCCCCAAACAAGCTCTGGCCGATGAATCTTTTACCCGCCGTGTCAAACCGATCTCCGATTTTTCTCCTCCGTCGCGGGCATTGAGCGATCAGGAATTGGGATTGCACGAAATTGGCGACTCAGCCGGGCTTTCGTCCTTCGATCAAAGACGCTTAAAAATGGAAGAGATGATTCGGCAATATTCCCAGGAATCGCCAGATGAGGCGGCAGGTGTCATAAAAGGTTGGTTACGTGATATTTAAACGATTCCCTTCCATGACATACCGTATTAACATCCGCATAACGATAGAATCCCATCATCCAGATAATCATTTATTTTTATCTGTGAATAACTTGTGGATAAACCCATTATATTGTGTTTTTTTATAAAAATAGCACAATATATAGTTGATTTTCGCTTTAAGTATGGTAATGTTAAATGACGAAACGGCAAAAAGTCATCAACGTAAATTCTATCTACAAGTTTTTGTGGCTAGATAGAAATGACTGGTACAAGATATTTTGAGTTTCGTCTTCAAATCCCTTTTTGCCGAATCATCTTAAATCATCGATTCAGAACCTTGCAGTCAGGCGGTGAAGAGAATTATGTCCGAAGCCAATCATGAAGCCTGCGGAGTTTTTGCCATAGCGGGTCATCCAGAAGCCTCTCACCTAACTTATCTGGGACTTTATACCCTTCAACATCGAGGCCAGGAAAGTGCCGGAATTGTTACCGCCGAAGGGGAGCATCCATTTGTCCATGTGGGGATGGGCCTGGTGGCCGATGTATTTGAAGAAGAAACGCTTTCCCAATTACGGGGTGATCGGGCAATCGGACATGTCCGATATTCGACCACGGGTTCCAGCAATATCGCTAACGCGCAACCGATTTTATGCGAGTATCGCCGTGGATGGGTGGCGGTGGCGCATAATGGCAATCTGATCAATACGTTGGAATTGCGGAGTGAATTGGAATCTAAGGGTTCGATCTTCCGGACAACCACCGACAGCGAAATTCTGATTCATTTGCTGGCGCGTTCCGAACATGCGGATTTCTTAATGGCTCTCGAAGAGTCGTTAAAGAAACTGCATGGCGCGTATTCGATGGTGCTCATGAACGATCAATACGTCATCGGTTTGCGCGATCCACTAGGGATTCGTCCTCTGTCGTTGGGCCGTAAAGGCGATTCTTATCTCTTCTGTTCGGAAACGTGCGCGCTGGATATCATCGAAGCGGAATATATACGGACGGTGGAACCGGGTGAAATGGTCATTCTTCATAAAGACCGGATCGAAAGCCGGTTCTTTGGGCGGGAAACGCGCAGCGCGCAATGTATTTTTGAACTGGTTTATTTTTCCCGGCCCGACAGCATCGTATTTGGCAAACGGGTCCATCCGGCAAGAGAAAATTTAGGACGAGAATTGGCACGCGAATGCCCAACGGATGCGGATGCCGTGGTCGCCATTCCCGATTCGAGCGTTTGTTCGGCGATCGGCTATTCGCTGGAATCGGGCATCCCCCTGCAACAGGGAATTATCCGAAGCCATTACATTGGCCGGACGTTTATTGAACCCAGTCAAAGCATTCGCGACTTTGGCGCGAAACTCAAATACAATCCCGTCCGGTCGGTTCTGGAAGGGAAGCGGATCATCGTAGTGGACGATTCCATCGTCCGGGGAACCACGATGCGCAAGATCGTCAAGATGCTGCGCAAGGCGGGCGCAGCGGAAATTCACCTTCGCATTGCTTCGCCGGTTTGGATCGAGCCTTGTTATTACGGGGTCGATACGCCGGAACGGGGAAAACTGATCGGCGCGACGCATACCCTGGAGGAAATCCAAAAACACCTGCGGGTGGATTCTCTCCATTACCTCTCGATTGGGGGATTGCTCAAAGCCTGCGAAGGAACGGACGAGCAGTTTTGCACGGCCTGTTTCAGCGGGAAATATCCCATTCAATGGCAGGGGAATTTGAATGGAACGCTGGCGAAAAAAGTCGTGGAGGCGGAAGATCGCTTCGTTCACTTCGACTTGGATGCTTCGGATAATTCCTAGCCAAAGATATTTAAATTCAGGTTTTAGTAATTTCTTTCAAGGCTCAGAAGGTGCTCTGAGAGAGAAACTCGAAGAATCGCCTTGAATGAATCTAATATTTCCTCGCGTGTTTTTTCTTCAAAAAATCGCTTTTCTATCGAGAGCAGAGGCGCATTCCAAATCGAAAAAACCGGAATTCAAAGCAGGCGGTTTTCTAGGGATCCACTCCGGTAAATGGGAAATCGATCGGATTCCGAATTGTTCTGAATCAGGCATTGACACCCCCGGGAAAGCAAATAGAATCTACTCGCAAATTGGGGCGTAGACGAATTGGTACAGTCACCAGATTTTGGATCTGGAGTTTGAAGGTTCGACTCCTTCCGCCCCAGATTACGCTTCCTCCTGTATTCCTTCTTTCGTCCTTTTAAAATCAACAATTCAACAATCTGGGTGATATTTCTACGCGGCCTTACTATTCGAAAGCAACGGCGAGTGGATGAGATCGGCGATGGAATCGACTACCCTATCGGGAAAATAGGCATACCGGCTGAGGTCTTCTTTTTTAGTGCCGCCCGAAAGCACCAGAATCGTGTGGTAGCCCATCTTCACTCCCCCGAGAATATCCGTTTCCATCGTATCGCCGATCATATAAGTCTCCGCGGCTGAAAGCCCTAATTCCTTACGCGCATACCGCATCATGATGGGACTGGGTTTTCCCACGCTGAACGCCTCGCGTCCCGTGGCTTTTTCCAGCATGGCCACGATCGCACCACAGCCGGGCCGGGTTCCTGTCGGTGTGGGGCAGTTGGGATCGGGATTGGTGGAGATGAGTCTGGCTCCTTTGAGAATCATGTTAACAGCCGCTTCGATCATTTCGAATGTGATGGTGCGGCCTTCGCCGACCACGACATAATCGGGATCGTGATCCACAATGGCATACCCATGCTGATGAAGTGCATTGTGCAATCCGCCCTCGCCGATGACGTAGGCGGTTCCGTTCGGTTTCTGTGTAGCCAGGAATTGGGCGGTGGCCATGGCGCATGTATAAATGTGGCTTTCATCTATATCGATTCCCATGCGCCGGATTTTCATGGCTACGTCGCGCTGGGTACGTTGGCTGTTATTCGTCAGGAACATAAAGGGAATATCGAGTTGTTTGAGCCGATTGATGAAATCGACCGCGCCGGGAATCGGCACGCTTCCTTTGTAAATCACACCGTCCATGTCGATCAGAAAACCGTTCTTCATCGCTTGTCTCCTGTATCTTGATTAACCATCGCGAGTCTTCCCAGAAGGCCATAGCAGGTTTTTCTTGGATACACAGTGGAAAACGCAATATTTACACCAGAAAAGAATTATGGCGGTAGAATAGCCTTCTTTTGTTTTCATTCGTTTTGTTTTGAGGTAATATTTTGCTGAAATGCGAACTGTCTTAACTTTTATTAGCGTCTTGCAAGAAAAAATACATGGATAGTGTTTGGATTTGAATAGGGTTGTATGGCTTTAGGCAGGCGGACAATTTAACTATGGTTCAAATTGAACCGGCCTTTTCAATCTGTTCCAGATCGATGTTTCAGAATGAGAAAAAGACATTATGAGTCAACCTGTTTCGATTGAATACACTCCCATCGGTGTGATACATACCCCTTTCATGGCGGTGGAAGGAATGCCTATTCAACCGCCCGGCGCCAAGGGCGTTCAGGGTTACATCGAGATGAGTCCGGTGTACCAGGATGGATTGAAGGATTTGATGGGATT
>CAZFOX010000087.1:0-11220 GCA_964520565.1 uncultured bacterium
AAACCTATAATTAATCCGGCATAAGGTTTCCCCTCAGTCCGGTGTCAACGCTTCTCCTTCACGATTTCTTGATCGATGGAAATAACCATCGACCGGGAGAGGATCGGATAAAAGGGAACCAGATACCTTACGTTCACATGTTTCGATTGAAATGAGTTCCCAGAATATAACTCTGGATTTTTATACACCTCCCCGCCGGGGGCTGTAACCCTATTCTTTCTCGCCCTAAGCGATTTATGTATATCGGGAATGCGCAACTGCCATACCAGTTTATTCCGCAAGGAAGAACCAGTACTAACTTGCTTATTTTTTTATACTTGTTAAGATGATTTCAATGAATGAGACGATTCGATAAGGAAAAATTTACCGGAATTTTTTTCCCAAGCCTATCCGTGAACGTATTGAAGGAAAATCCTATTTACCCCTCCAATTCCCCCAATCGGGCAGAGAAGAAATCTCCCCTGGGTCTGTACGTTCACATTCCATTTTGCCGTAGTAAATGCAATTATTGCGCATTCATTTCCGCTCCTCCGCGCAACGAAGAAGAAATCGATCGTTATATCGAAGCGGTTTGTACCCATCTAATCGAAGGTAAGAAGCTAGCCGGATCGCGCCCTCTAAGAACGATATACCTGGGAGGGGGCACTCCCAGCCTGGTGGGAGCGGATCGCATCGTCCGAATTGTCACTACAATACAAAAGGCATTCTCAATTTTGCCCGATGCGGAAATCACTCTGGAAGCCAATCCAGAAAGTTCAAGCCTCGAACTGTTTCAAATCCTTCATGCCATTGGGATCAATCGCATCAGTCTTGGAGCGCAATCGTTTCAGGATGTTGAACTTAAGCAATTAGGGAGAGTGCATACCGCACGGCAAATCGTGCAGGCGATCGAAATAGCCCGCCAAGCAGGGATTGAGAATGTCTCTCTCGACCTGATCTTTGCCCTGCCCGGCCATTCCCTGCCCCGCTGGCAGGACACAATTCATCAGGCGCTCGCCTTGGGGCCGGATCATTTATCCATTTATGGATTGACCTATGAAGAAGGAACGCGCTTAGACCAGTGGCGAATCCAGGGAAAAGTAACGCCGGTTCTGGATGAAACGTATAGAACGATGTATGATTGGACACGGCGGTATTTGGCAGATTCGGGATGGATTCAATATGAAATCTCGAATTGGAGCCGCCCGGGAAAATCCTCCCGCCATAACCAAATCTATTGGCGGCGGGACGATTATCTGGCGGCGGGTATTTCCGCTCATGGCATGATGGATTATATCCGTTATTCGCTGATCCGGGATTTAACCCGATATACTGAAATCCTTTTGAAAAAAAAGGAAAGCGGTGAATTTGGGTATTGGCATCCCGGTTTACTCGATGATAAAGTACAATTAACCATGGAGGAAATGGCGTCGGATGTCATGATCTTCGGTTTACGCGAAATTCAGGGTATCTCGATTCCATCGTTTACGGAGCGATTTGGTTATTCGCCCTGGGATCGTTGGAAGAATGCCATCGAACGGCTTGTCGATCGGAGATTACTGGAACAAATAGGCGAGAGACTCCGATTAACAGACGAGGCCGTACCGATCAGTAATGAAGTGTTCATCCATTTTCTCGACTAACTTGATAAGGCGTAATGCTGCGAAAGACCAATGAGACGTTTCTATTATTACATAGGCAGTAAATTGCAATATTTCTCCTGGGGACGGTCACTTGTCGACCATATCCGATACCGCCAACGTCTTTATGAGAATTTTGAAGCGCTTTATACCGCCCTGATCCTGGCGCTGTTGATCAAGTCCTTTATCATTGAAGCGTATAAAATTCCTTCCAGTTCCATGCTGGATACACTGCAAATCGACGACCGTATTTTTGTTAGCAAATTTACTTATCGCATAAATCCGGTTCATGTTGGCGACATAGTCGTTTTTAAAACGGAAAACATAGCCGGCCTGGATGCGGAAAACAAACCCTATTACATCAAGCGAGTAGTCGGATTGCCTGGCGATGAGATCGAGATTCAGAACGGTCATTTGTATCGCAACGGTGTATTGCTCGATAAACCGCATTTCTTCGTGGAAAATGAATACTATCCAATACGGGGGAATTATCAAACCAAATTTACCGTGCCGAAAGATATGGTTTACGTGTTTGGCGATAACAGTGGAAACAGCTGGGATAGCCGGGCCTGGGGGGGAGTCCCGATGGAAAACATCATGGGAAAGGCCATATTCCGTTATTGGCCTCCCTCCCGCATTGGTTTGATTGACGATGTGCCTCCACCCGCTGTACGGGAAAAAATCGCCAATCAATCCCGCAAAACTTCTTTCTCTCCCTCCAACGCTCAGGCGGCAGAGCAATAAAAGGATTCCACGAAGAACGAAATGATGCAAATGCCGTTTGGGAGATTCTTCCATGGCGAAACGGCAAAAAGTCATCAACGTAAATTCGATCCATAAGACTTCGTGGATCGATCCAAGTGACTGGTACAAGATATAGTGTGAGTTTCATCTTCAAGACACTTTTTGCCGGATTATCTTCCATGAAGCATCTGCGAATCATTGCTATCGACATCGGGAATAGCGCAACCAACCTGGGTCTTTTCACCGGTGACCGGATAGAGGAATACGATTTTTTCCCCTCCGCTCCAGAATACAGCGAAAAAGTTTGTGAACGGATCGAATCCTGGCAACCCGATCTTCACCACATTGTTATCGGATCGGTCGTTCCCGCTCTGGGCGACCTCTTGGAAACGCGCATTAAGGAACGCCACAACACCACACCGATGATGGTGGAGGATTTTAAGACCAATTTGATTCCTCTACGGGTCGACCGCCCGGAGACTGTCGGAGTCGACCGAATTGTGAATTGTTATGCCGCTCTTCGTCTCTTCGGCGCGCCTGCCATCGTGATCAGCCTGGGAACGGCCAGTACGTTCGAAGCCATCGACGCGAAAGGAGAATACATCGGTGGCGCTATCGCTCCCGGCATTAAAATTTCTCTGGAGGCGCTTACCCAGAGAACCGCATTGCTTCCTCCCGCCGTTCTGGAACGCCCGAAAGAAATCATTGGAAAAAATACCCTGGATCATATGAAATCGGGAATTTATTACGGCGCGTTAGGCGCGATAGAGGGAATGATCAAGCGCATGAAGCCGCTCCTGGGTGAGCAAGTCGTTGTCGTTGGAACGGGGGGAATCAGCAGCCTGTTTGCCGATGAGGGTGTCTTCGACCATCACGATCCCTATTTAACTCTGAAAGGATTGGAATGGATTCACCGGGATCGGTGTGATGTATAAGCGATCACGCCTCCATTCGCTTCAGAACGTTGGGAATCGCTGCTACAAATCGATCGATCTCGTCTTCGGAATTATCGTGCCCCAGCGAAATGCGTAAGGATGCCAAGGCATCCGTATCGTCTCGCCCAATAGCCTGGAGAACGTACGAAGGAGTAGATTTTCCCGTGGAACAGGCGGAACCGGCCGCGACAAAAAAACCTTCTTCATCCAGAATCCGCACGAATTCGCGGGCATGGATACCCGGTATGGCGAAATTCAACGTCCCGGGCAGACAGTCCCGGCTCGGACTGTTACGAACGATCCCCAAAGAAAGTGCAGTCAGTTTATCCCACAATCGGCATCGAAGCTGCGTAACACGGTCAAGGCGTGGCATCATCTCCTCCCGTGCCAATTCCGCGGCTTTTCCCAATCCCACAATACCGGGAACGTTTTCCGTTCCGGCCCTGCGTCCGGATTCCTGAGAGCCTCCCCGCATCCAGGATCGGAAAGGGACTCCCTCACGGATATAGAGAGCGCCGACTCCTTTCGGCCCATACATCTTATGGCCGGATAGGGAGAGCAGATCGACCCCCCAGCCTTCGACGTCAATGGGAATTCGTCCTACTGCCTGGACGGCATCGGTATGAAAGAAAACCGACCGGTTTCGGCAGATCGACGTAATTTTTGATATAGGTTGAATACTGCCGATTTCATTATTGGCGGTCATGATGCTGACCAACGCCGTTTCTGGGACTATGGCTTTTTCCACATCCACCGGATCGACAAATCCCCACGAGTCCACCGGTAGCCGGGTGATCCGGCATCCCAGGCAGTCTTCCATAAACCGGCACGCATTCAGCACAGCCGGATGTTCGATACAGGAAGTAATAACATGCTTTTTCCCGGTTCCCAGAACGATCCCCCCAATCGCGAGATTATCCGATTCGGTTCCCCCACTGGTAAAAACGATTTCTTCCTCCCGGGCATTGATCAACCGGGCGGTAAAACGGCGGGCTTTTTCAATGGCATAAGCGGCCCGGACACCCAGGCCGTAATGGCAGGAAGCGTTTCCAAATTCCCCCTCCAGATAAGGCCGCATCGCCTCGAACACTTCCGGATGCACGGGGGTTGTGGCGTTGTGATCGAAATAGACAGCCATTCCACTTTCCTTCGTTACATCGCAAGATGAAATCCGGAGATAATTTCAACACCAGTATACGTGGGGAGTCGATCTGCCGCAAAGAAAAAAGGCGCGTGAGACCGATCGATCTCGCACGCCTTTCAGGCGATTCTCATTCGGAGGATTATTCAAACAAGAATACGGCGGCGGCTACAACCGTGGTATATCCACCGGATTTATTTTCCGCCGATTGAGTGACATTTCTGGAATTGACGATCTTCCCGCTTAGCCGGTAAACTTCCTCTTTTTGGTCCCAGGATTTATCTTCGTCGAACTCGATTCCCAGCGTGGTTGCCAACATGGCGGCGGCCAGGTCTTCCGCATAATCTCCCGCTTCCTTGGCGGTTTGTCCGTACGCGTGATGTTCGCTCAGGTATCCATACAACCGTTTGTCGGCGGGGACGGCCAGGCCGATGGATGCCGCCAGTTGCCGGCGCGGTTCGTTGGTACAGCATCGGGCCATGACGGCGTACGTAATCTCGCCCGGTTTGATTTTCTCCACGCCTTTGCGGCGGGAAATGATTTTACACTCGGGCGGGAAAATACTGGATACAGTTACCAAATTACATTTCTCGATGCCGGCATCGCGCAACGCCAATTCAAACGAACGCAGTTCTTCCTTGTGAAAACCGACGCCGTTGGTAAAAAACATGGATTTTGGAACAGGGAACATTATAACGACCCCCCTTACCTTCCGCCGAGTTTGCCGCGGCGAATTGGGATTTAAGGCAGGGCTTTCTGCAAGCATCCGCCCGTTTCTCACCCCAAAAAGGAAAGAAACGGTTTGATGGTAACCACGCCTCTGTGGTTTTGCAAGACTAGAGTGGGAAAAAAAGTAAATTACTCCATCGTCCCGAACAAAAAATCAGACGGATCCTCTCACAACAAGAGCCGTCTTCATGTATTCGCCCGAGGATAAAGGGGGTTCTTTTTTCATGGCTTTCAGTAAAAGACTCATGGCGGTCGATCCCATATCGTACCGGGGAATCTGAACGGTTGTCAGGGGAGGGCTGACAATCGACGCCATTTCCACATCGTCGAATCCAACCACAGCCAGGTTGTCGGGAACCTTGCGCCCCAGTTCCTGTATCGCCTTATAGGCTCCAAACGCCAACAAATCGGAGAAGCACATCAGCGCGGTAATATCGGGATTGTTCCGGATCAGTTCCAGCGACTTTTCATAGGCCGAGGTGCAAGACCCCGAGCACATGGCATGGGGACAGAGAGAGACATCGATGCCGCTTTCGCGAAGCGATTCGGTAAATGCATTATAACGAATCTGGGAAGTCATGCTGCCCGGGTGCCCGTTCAGGAAACCGATTCGTTCGTGCCCCTTCTCCACCAGGTAAGCGACTGCCTGCCGGATACCGCCAACGTTGTCCGGCATCACGAAGGGAATCTCATACCCCATGTACCGCCGATTGATCAACACACAGGGAATGGAAAGATCAGCGATGGTACGAATCAGTTCTCGCGATTCATAACTGGGCATTAACAGAACGCCTTCCACACGGAGAGAGCGGAACTGTTCGATGATCCCCCATTCGCGCGTGCATTCTTCCTGGCTGAGGCTTAAAAGAATCTGGAATCCATTCTCATACGCGCAATCCTCGATCCCCCGGATGATATCGGCGTAATAAGGATTGGAAATATTAGGAACCATGACGCCGATCAGGTTTGATTTTTTGGATCGCAGGCTGGAAGCGATACGATCGGGAATATACTTCATTTCCCGGGCAATTTTGAGTATCCGCTTCTGGGTTTCTTCACTGATTCCCCCCCGATTGTTTAAGGCGCGGGATACGGTATTGGCAGTGACACCCGCCCGCCGCGCGATTTCCTTCAATGTCACCTTCACAATCCAACATGCTCCTTTGAAAAAATGGAATTTGGGAGTAGCGCGTGTATAATAAAGCCATCCACAAGACACGGTATCGATTCAGGTTGAGGGATGGATATGACCATGGCGCGAAAATCCGCTACCGACGCCGGACTGTACGATTACTTTCTCTGGGATATTTCGAATCCAACCGTATCGGAAGAACGGTTGCAATCCATCGCGGCAGTGGTCTGCCGCCAATATAAAACTACTCGTGAAACGGCCTGCACGTCCGATTTTTATCCGTACAGCGATCTTAAAAGCACGATCCGCATCGAAAACGGGATCACCCGCATCCGTATCAGCGATATCCTGCGTACTGCGCCCGAAGACATTCTGGAATCGCTGATTCATATACTGATCGCTCGCGCGTTACGCCGGAAACCGCAATCTCAATGGCTGGATCGATTTACGAAGTACATTCAGCAGCCGGACGTAGAAGCCAGTCACGCCCAAATGCGCCGGGCGCGGCATCGCAAAATTCTCACCGGCCCACAAGGCAAATTTCACGACCTGACGGCTTCATTTCAACGCGTCAACCGGCAGTATTTCCAAGATTCCTTGCCCCAACCCAATCTGTCCTGGAGTCCAACCCGCAGCCGGCGGCAACTCGGCTATCACGACTCGGCCCTTCAATTAATCGTCATCAGCCGTTATTTAGACCGCCGAGGCGTTCCCGAACGGGTGGTAGATTACATCATGTATCACGAGTTATTGCATACCTTGATCCGCCCCGAAATTCGCCGGGGAAAGCGAATCGTCCATCCGCCGGAATTCAAACGCCGGGAACGGGAATTCGAACACTATAACGAGGCACTTCGTTGGCTGGGCGAAGTGCGAAAAGGTTAAACAGGATTATTGAAAGGCTTTAATCGCCTCCGCCGGATCTTCATATACTTCCAATATCTGATTGATCCGTGTGGCTTCGAATGTCTGCCTGACGCGCCGTTGCAGTTTTAGGAATTTCAAATCGCCGCCCCGGTCGCGCAAATCGCGGGAAAACGCCACAAACACGCCAACCGTATAGGAAGAAATAATTTCTACACCGGATAAATCGAGAACGATCTGATTCCGATCCTGCTTGAGAAGATCGTGCAACTCCCCCCGCAGCCAGACCGTATTCTCGAAATCCAGTTCGCCGTCGATTTTCAGAATCGTAACTTTACCCTGGTCCTCACGCTCGACCGGAATCATTCATCAACTCCTTTCAGAGAAAGACGTTCGTAATCCATCAAATCACCCGCTTCCTCCGTCGACAACATCCCTTTGGCCTCCAGCATCTTGATCAAAGTCGCCAGCATACAACTATTTGCATAAAGAATTTCACCGGTTTCGAAGCGGGTTTTTAAAGAAGAATCCGTATCGATAGTATCGGCCACACTCGGTGCGTGGGATCGATTTTGTGAAGGAGGCGTGGAAGACTGTCCGGGAGAACTCTCTGCCGCAACCGCTTTTGAAGAAGAAGACGAGGACAGAACCGGATTCACTTTATAAGAATCCAATGCTTCCGCCCGGGTCGAAAAAACCTGAAACAACTCGATCACTCGATTTTGTTTCAGGTATTGCATCAAAGCGCGTTGCGGATTGAGAAATCGAATATCTCCCCCATTGGCGCGAAGCTCTTTCATATGAGAGATCAAAAGGCTGATCGTTTTCTGTCCCATGAACCGAATCACGGAAAGATCGAGTACGAGTTTATAAACGTGGCCCTCGATTAAATCCTTCAGGGTTTTATCGAGTTGTTGATGACCACGGCTATCCAATTCTCCTACCAGAGAAAGAACCGCCACATCCTCAAACAGCTTCGACTCGATTTTCATGCGATTTTCCGAAGGAACAAACGGGAAAACGAGTACAACGCTCTCCCCATCCTCTCCAGTGGCATTTTGGTTTTCCTGGTAGAATCAAAAAAAAAAAACAAAAGACCCACCCGAAAAAAACAATAGACTCAATCAGAACCAATCAGTCTTTTTCGATTTTTTCATCGATTTTCTTTGAATCCTTCACGTCGTCATCGTCTTCATCGTTTATCGCGGTGATGGATTTTTTAAATTCGCGAATTCCACTCCCCAGCGATTTACCCATCTCCGGAAGCCGTTTTGCGCCGAAAATCAATAAAACAATAAACAAAATAATGAGTAATTCCCAGGGACCCATATTCCAAGGCATTGTCTTATTCTCCTTAAATCTGTCAAAAAAACGGGCCATGTAATAACCCGCCTTTTCAAATCTTACTCACGTTAATAGGCTTCCGTCAAGGATTTTCAACAAGGGTTGTTCGTTGGCGTTCTGTGTTTCCCTGGCTTGTTCTATAATAGATGAATTGGAAAATCAACCCGTTATGAACCTTTTCGATCGCTCTATGGATTCTACCACTAACTCCGAAGTCCGCAGCCGTTTATTGGGCATTGACATCGATTCCCTGACCGCATCCGAATTTCTTCAACGAATCGATACCTTTGTCGCCTCGAAAAAGCCGCATCAGATATCGTATCTGAATGCGGATTGCTTGAATAAATGTTGGTCGGACCGCGCCTATCGGGAAGCCATATCGAATTCCGATTTGGTTTATGCCGACGGGATGGGCGTCGTGTGGGCGTCGCGTCTTTTCGGGCACCCTCTGCCGGAGCGCCTTAATGCCAACGATCTGCTCCCTCAGTTTTGCGCACGCGCCGAAAAAAAAGGGCATCGGATATTTCTTCTTGGAGGCGAAGCGGGCATCGCGGAAAAAGCCGCGGAAGATTTAAAAAGCCGGTATCCCAACCTGGCCATTGTAGGTTGCCATCACGGATTCTTTTCCGAGGAAGAAACACCGGCCGTCATCCGGATGATTCGAGAGGCCCGGCCCGACATCCTGATCGTCGGGATGGGAGCGCCCAAACAGGAATTGTGGATTCGGAAACATCGAGACGAAATCGGCGCACCGGTTATCTGGGGGGTGGGAGGATTGTTGGACTATTCCGCCAAGGGATTGCAGCGGGCTCCCATCTGGATGCGGAAATCGGGTTTGGAATGGTTTTGGCGTCTGTGTCTGGAACCGCGCCGCTTGTGGCGCCGTTATGTATTCGGCAACATTCTTTTTACCTTCCGGGTGGGATTCCTCATTTTCGCGGACGCGTTTTCGGCTGCCTTGGCCTGGATCGTAGCGTTTGCGCTTCGTGCCTATATCTTTCCCGAATTGAGTTTCCTGCCCAACTCAATTACCAAACCCCTCAATCCATTTGTGAATTACGCGATCGCCCTGCCCATGATTATCATCACCTGGATCACGATCTGCGCTTCGCTCGACCTCTATCGACGGCAATCGTTCCGCACATCGTTCGAGGAATTGTCGGCAATCGTCAAGATGACCTTTCTGTTCCTAATCACTTCCATGGCGGTCGCCTTTTTACTCAAAGACTTGAGTTTAGGCCGCGCCGTGTTGATCCTATCGTCCTGCTTTTCTTTTGTTTTAATGATTATCACCCGGTTGGTGTGGTCGGGAGTGGAACGTTCTCTGTTTGAAGAGGGGATCGGCCGCGTTCGAACTCTGATTGTAGGCGCCGATCGATACGTTCAGAAAGCCATCGATCGCCTTCAATCGGATCCCAACAAGAAATACGAAATACTCGGCATCCTGGACGATACCCACGAACCCGGCGACTCCCTCTATGGACAACCGGTATTGGGCAAGATTAACGAATTGCCCGAATGCGCCAAGGCGCTGGCGGCCGACGAGATTTTCTTTGCCGATCCCAAATTGGCCAAACGCAATCTGTTGAACCTGGTGGCTTCGTGCGGAGAGAAAACACAGGTTCGCCAATACAATATTCTCACCGACCTGTTCGGCGTGATCACCGACCACGCGTTCTTCGACGCGGATGACGAGATTCCCTTCAAGGTATTGAAGCAAGGGGGATTATCTCCATTCGAACAAACATTGAAACGGATATTGGACATCAGCATCGCCAGTTCCATGCTTATGTGCGTGTTGCTTTTTTTCCCGGTCATCTGCCTGATGATTCGATTCAGTTCGCCGGGACCGGCGATTTTCCGCCACAAACGCATCGGCCTCAATGGATTTCCCTTTATCATGTATAAATTCCGCACCATGTACCGGGAAGTCAACGAATACGAAGAAGCCCCCATCCGCGTGGACGATCCGCGTATCCTTCCCATCGGCCGCTGGCTGCGCCGTACCAGCCTGGACGAACTTCCTCAATTGTGGAATGTGATTAAAGGAGAAATGAGCATGGTCGGACCGCGCCCGGAAATGCCGTTTATCGTGGAAAGTTACGAGCCGTGGCAGCGGCGGCGACTGACCGTTCTTCCGGGAATCACGGGTCTCTGGCAGATCAGCGGCCGCAAGGATAGGCCGCTTCATTCCAATTTGGAATATGACTTTTACTACATCCAGAACCAATCGCTTCTGTTCGATATTATTATCCTGTTAAAAACAGTTCCCGTCGTGCTGTTCGGCAAAGGCGCTTATTAATTCGGTTTTCCATGCCCAGGTAAAATTCAAGGATTCGTTTGCCGCAGTTGGACGAGTCAGAAATCATGCATCGTAAAACAGACAGTATTAAATGAGTGGACATTCATCGAGATAGAAGTTACCATTCTAAACAGAGCCACCGATTCGGTGAATATTCAACCCTACGGATCGATTCGCCATGATCGTAAACAGTCTGACATCAGCCGCAGGACCGGGAATTTACGGCCTGTTATATGCTGCCTGTCTGTGGGTATCCGCCATGATGATCGTTCTTTATCACCGCGCCGGAATCCAGGTAATCGGAACGGCCATCGCATCCATTGGGTTTGTGATCATGCTGACAAACACCCGTTTCTTTCTGGCTCTCAGCCTATTTGCCGTCGGTTTGTTGGTACACAGCTGCGGACGTA
>CAZFOX010000088.1:0-11186 GCA_964520565.1 uncultured bacterium
CTGGCCACCACGCACGCTCCCAGTTTCTATAAAGTCAATCGTGAAATCAAGAAGAAACACTCGTGTTTGTCGCTATTCGGTGGACCTCACCCCATCTTTTTCCCGCAGATGATCGAAGAGGAAGGTGTGGATATCATCTGCACCGGCGAGGGAGAATATCCCGTTGTTGAATTATTTTCCGCTTTGGAAGGGAGTAAAGATTTCACCCGCATTCCCTCCATCACCGCCAAGATTAACGGAAAAATCTCTAGGAATCCCAACCGGCCATTCTTGAAAAAAGAAGAGCTGAACGATCTTCCTTTTCCCGATCGCGAACTGATTCGCGGCTTTGAAATCTGGAAGCACCGCACCGGTTACGTGATGGCCGGGCGTGGCTGCCCGTACGATTGTTCGTATTGCTTCAACCATGCTTCGCGCCTATCCCAGCCGGGACGCTGGACGCGACAGCGCAGTGTGGATAGTGTCCTCGCCGAGTTGAAATGGTTGAAGGAAAAATACCAGGTCATTTATAACGCCTTTCAAGACGATACATTCATCCTCAATAAACGCTGGCTGGAAGAATTTCTTCCCCGTTACAAGCGGGAAATCGGATTGCCTTTCGTCTGCAACGTGCGCTGCGACCTGACCGATGAGGAAAAAGTCCGCCTCTTGGCGGAAGCGGGTTGCATCCGGGTGGCGACCGGTATCGAGAACGGCGACGACAACCTGCGAAGAACCATCCTAGCCAAGAATGTGACAACGGAGCAAATCGTTAAGGCCTGCGACCTCTATAATCGCTACGGGATCAAAATAATCGGTCAGAACATGTTCGGCGTTCCCGGCGAGACAGTCGAGACCGCGCTATCCACCATCGAACTCAACCTGCGCTGCCGGACTCACACCAACACGTTTTCATTTTACGGCCCCTATCCGGGAACCAAACTGGGCGATCTTTGCAAAGAACAGTACGGGTTCAGCGGCGATTTGAACGAACTGCCGCGCGAGTATCAGGATTGCCTCGCTCCCAGCATCCGGCTGGAAAATAAAGAACTGATCGAAAAAATCGGTCAGTGCGCCCACTTATTCATGAGTTATCCCCGTTTGTTCCCTTGGGTCAAACGCATCTTGAAACTGCTTCCGTTCTATTCGATGAAACGGATGTTTTTGGAATGGCTGGCGGGTAAAAAGCGGAAACTGCTTCAGAAAGGAACCGTCGGCCTTCCCTCGGTTTGGCACGATCCCCAATTCATTACAGAGGCTATTCACGCCCCCCAACCCGAAATCCCCATACAAGTCATCCCCTCGCCCACTTCATCCGATCGTTCATAAAAAACAATTTCGCAAATTCTTTAAAACGGGAAGGAGCCATCAATCTAGTTTTGATGACTCCTCCCTTACTCTTTCGGTGGCGCGTCCTCTTGGAACATAAACGCCATCCTTTCTTGTTCCCGAAGTATTGCGCTTCGGGACTTGACTCACGCCTGAAAGGGCCGATGCCTTTCAGACTCGTGTCGGAGCAGTGGATTTGCTCCCTGTCTCAATTCTTCCTGACTTGTATTTTACAACAATGGCGTTGGGATGCAATAGAATTTTTGGGGAATTTTACGATTCGGAAACATGGTTTTGACGATACCGATTTTTGAGTGAGAAGAGGGGATTCGGGAGATGGATTGAGCGTGTTTTTTTACTACAAATTTTTCAATGATGTATTGGTATACAGATTTCCCCAGGAGGTTTTCCTTTCCTGGGGGAAATGGAGGGACCGAATAGAATCAATCTTATTTGTATTTCTGCCCGATCGTGTGAATCGCGTTATGGGGCGATGCCGATTTGTGGGGGATTGAGATACGAGTCGATCAGGCGTTGCGCGTTGCTTTGTTTCAGGTCGCCGCGATGAATCCAGAGACGATAGGCGTTGCTATAGGAGCGATCGGGGATGAAGTCGAACTTTTCCGCTCCCGGCCAGGAGACGCCGATGAAACCGTACGTGTCGGAGACGCGGTAGATCCAACCCGGATTGGGATCGATGTTTTGGGGGTGGTTGACAATAGTGATGCCCGATAGGGTGTTGCGGCCTTCGAATTGGCCGGAGAAATCGGCCCAGGGGGAGCGTTTTAAATCGCTATCCTTGGCTTGAATGCCTTCGATGTTGGTTACGACGGTGTTCTTGCGTTCGGGGAAGCGGATGTTGAGGCCGCCGTATCCCTTGTAGTCTTTGGGGCCGAGCTGGATAGGTTCGAGGGGAATCCAGGTGAAGCGCGTATCCAGAGCCTGACCGAATGGGTCGGAGTGCCAGACCTGAAGTTCCATGATTTCGGTCATGACCTTGCGGTCTTCGGTGTACCAACCGTTGCGGAGGGTCAGGGAGGCATAGACCGGCCCGGTTTGGAGTTCTGTAATTTCCTCGCAGCGGTTCCAGAGACCTTGAATCTCCCACATATCCAGGCGTTTGCCTTGGAGGAAGATTCCCGTCCAGGCGTAGAAAAAGCCGCGATGGTGGTAATGATCGACAGGATAATCCTGGGTGAGGATCTCGCCGTCCAATCCCATGAGGGGATGGAAATAGGAAGAGCGGGCACGGTTGGCAGGGGCTCCCTGGGGGGGAGGAATGACGCCGTAATTGTATTTAAGAACGAGGCGTTCGCCTTCGTAAAGGCTAAGGGTGGTTTTGCCGTCGTCTTCCCAACGGAATGAAGGGAAGGCATTCAGAGGGCGGCGCGTTTTGCGCAGAGAGAATTTCGGTTGATCCACGAGGGAGGCGGGAATCATCGCGGAGGCGGTTCCCGCCTGGCCGATCTGAGCGGGGAGAAGGGTAGAACCGGATTTAGGGCACAATGCGTAATTTCCCGAAACGGCGACGGGGAACGTAACGGGGATCAGCATTTCCGGGGTTTGAGTTGTTGCTTCAGGCTTACGGTCGATAGCAGTACATCCACAGAGGAGGATGGCGGCCAGGAGGATTACGATTGAGAGATGGATACGCATGATACTACCTCGGGATTTTAATAGACTGCGTATAGACAAGAAGTCGTCATCATCGGTAATGTATTATTCCTGTAAGACTCAAGGGCGGAAAAAGCGCCGCCCTTGGCCCCCGTCTTTATCCCGGTTATCGCCCGGGAGTTAGATTGTTTCTTTGCATTCGTAATGACAGGAGTGGGGATTCAAGGCCACCCTCACCCCGCCCTCTCCCGGTGGGAGTAGGGCATTGTAGGGGCGCCCCTACCCCGCGCTTTTTATGGATTTCGGTGCTTGGCATGGAATATTTTTTCATAATTTGATGCGAGTTTATAGAGGAAGGGAAACAATATCGATTGAAAATGAATTTGGGATAGTTTGGCTTTTTGTATGATCAAGTATGCAGATCAACGAACACACTTTTACGAACCGCTCCAATCGTCTTCACTTTTGAGGGAAATTGTGATGAAATCAGGTCTCTGTTTTTTATGAATCGTATTTGATTTTTTTGAGAGCGAATGGATATCCTATTCAAAAAACAATACTTATGAAGGAAAGATCCGATGCATTTTCTCGATTGGCTCGTTATTTTGGGGTATTTTGCGTTGCTGTTTGGAATCGCCTGGTGGGTAATTCTGAAAAGCAAGGACACGGCGGACGATTATTTTCTGGCGGGACGTAATCTGGGATGGATCATTGTCGGAGCCTCAATCTTCGCCTCCAACATTGGATCAGAGCATCTGGTCGGGCTCGCCGGATCGGGATACACGGACGGCGTGGCGATGGCGCATTACGAACTGCATGCCTGGTGCCTGCTGGTTCTGGCTTGGGTGTTCGTTCCGTTTTATGCACGATCGAAGGTATTCACCATGCCCGAGTTTCTGGAGAAACGGTTTAATGCCACCGCGCGATGGACGTTGTCGATCATTTCGTTATTCACATACGTTCTGACAAAAATCGCCGTCGGGATTTTCGCGGGCGGGATCGTGTTTCGTACCTTACTACCTGAGATTCAGTGGGATTTGGGCTTTATGGTGATAGATAGTTTCTGGATCGGGTCGGTTCTGGTGATTCTCCTTACCGGACTCTATACCATCCTGGGCGGCCTGCGCGCAGTGGCTTATACCGAGGCGATTCAGACGCTGATTCTGGTGTTGGGCTCGGTACTTGTTACTTTTTTTGGCCTCAAGGCCCTTGGCGGATGGGGGCAGTTACGGGAAATCTGCGGATCGGATATGTTCAATCTCTGGAAGCCGCTGGTTCCCGCCGGTCTGGAGGGAACCTGGGCGCCGGTGAAGAACGAGACGCAAATCGCCTGGTATTTTAACGGGAACTATCCATGGCTGGGAATGTTGTTCTGCGCGCCGGTGATCGGCCTCTGGTACTGGTGTACAGACCAATACATCGTGCAGCGCGCTCTTGGCGCTCCGAATGAAACGGAAGCGCGCCGGGGAAGCATCTTCGCGGCGTTTCTGAAACTGTTGCCTGTGTTTATTTTCATCATTCCCGGTATGATCTGTTTCGCGCTCTCGCAGAGCGAGGGGATGGCAATGTTAAGAGACGAGCTGGTAAAAGACAAGAATGCGGCGTTTCCGCTGTTGGTGAAAAACATATTACCGGTCGGTATTCGCGGTATCGTGGTTGCAGGCCTTTTAGCGGCGTTGATGAGTTCGCTGGCGGGCGTATTTAATGCTTCCTCAACCTTGTTTACGATGGACTTTTATTCCAAATTCCATCCCCGGGCATCCGAGCATCAACTGGTGTGGATCGGGCGAATCGCGACCGTGGTCATGGTGTTAGTCGGGCTGGCCTGGATTCCGGTGATTCAGGGAGCGAAAGGACTTTACGATTATCTGCAGAGCGTACAAGGGTATCTGGCCCCGCCGATCTTTGTTGTTTTCTTCCTGGGAGTATTTGTAAAACGAACCAACGGCGCCGGATGCCTGGCGACATTGATTATCGGATTTATCCTTGGCGTGATCCGATTGGCGATCGATACGCCGGTTGCCCTTAAAATGACGGGTTTTGAGAACGGTTACACGGAAGGTTCGTTCCTTTGGATCGTCAACAATACCTTTTTCCAATATTACAGCCTTATGATTACCATCGTCTGCGCGGCGATCATGCTGGGCGTCAGTTATCTTACGACGGCTCCCAAGGAGGCAGCTATCGAAGGATTGACGTACGCCACGATCACCGACGAACACCGGCGCGAGTCGAGAAGCAGTTGGGATTGGAGGGACGTGTTCGCCTCAGCGATGGTGGTGGCGGCAATTTTGGCGGCGTATATGTATTTCAGCGGATGAGGTGGTTTTAGGTGGGCAGGAGAACGCTACCCACCCTACGAGGAGAGGTGGATTGAAGAATGCCCTCACCCTGGCCCGGGGGGCGAGGGAGTGACAGGGAGCGCGGGCGTCCCCGCCCGCACGCAGTATCATCCCCCCCCTCCGGGAATCTCCCGCCGGGCGAGGGAATAGTGTGAAGCGGCAATGGTACAATCATGACGAACTGCCGGGGATGATTCCCGGATTTTGTTTCAACGATGTTATTTGCAGGAGAAGGAGAGTTTCATGTCTATAGCCCCTTTGGATTATCTGGTGTTTATTGCGTATTTCGCGATCGTGATCGGAATCGCGTTGTGGGTGTCGCGTAAGCCGAAGGATCACGATCGAACGTCGGAGGATTTTTTCCTTGCGGGACGCGCCCTACCCTGGTGGATTATCGGAACCTCGCTGATCGCCTCGAACATCTCCGCCGAACAGATGATCGGAATGACCGGTTCGGCCTTCGCCGGCGGACTGGCGGTGGTGTCGTACGAATGGATGGCAGCGGTGACGCTGCTGATCGTGGCGAAATGGATGCTGCCGGTCTTTCTGAAAATGAAGATCTACAGCATGCCCCAATACCTGGAGCAACGTTTCGACAAACGGGTCAGCATGAGCCTGGGCGTCTTCTGGCTGCTGGTATACGTGTTTGTTAATTTAACGTCGGTCTCGTATCTGGGTGCATTGACACTGCAGAACCTGATCGGCGCGGACTTTGAAGCCTTAACCGGCGTTCCCTTTCAATTATGGCACGGCGTCGTCGGCCTGTTTCTGATTTCGGTTATTTATACGTTGACCGGCGGCCTGACGGCGGTGGCCTGGACGGACATCATTCAGGTGACTGTCTTGTTCGTCGGCGGCCTGGCGGTTACCTATTTCGGCTTGCATGCCATGAGCGATGGGGGGGGTATTGCCGCCGGATTCATGAATTTATGGGAGAAGGCGCCGGATCACTTTCATACCGTCATGCCCTGGGATCATAAACTGTATCCCTGGATCGGCATCTTCTTTGGCGGCATGTGGGCGGCCAATTTGAGTTACTGGGGTTGCAACCAGTATATTATTCAGCGCGCGCTGGCGGGGAAGAACGTCAAAGAGGCGCAATACGGCCTGGTGTTCGCCGCCGTGTTGAAAGTCATCGTTCCCATCGTAGTGCTGCTGCCGGGGATCGTCGCTTTTGCCCTGCTGAGCGATTCTATCGCCAAACCCGATCAAGCGTATTCCGTATTGATCAACAAGCTGGTTCCCGCCGGATTCACCGGCTTGATCGTGGCCGCCATCGTGGCCGCTATCATTTCCTCGCTGAACTCGATGGTCAACAGCACGGCGACCATCTTTACGATGGACATTTACCGGAAATTGAATCCGAAGGCTTCGGAGACGCTGTTGGTTCGGATCGGCCGCATCACGTCGGTGGTCGTCGTCTGCATTGCCATTCCCATCGCACCGTTCCTGGAAAATCTGGACCAGGCCTTCCAATACATCCAAGAATACACGGGGATGGTATCGCCGGGTGTGGTGGTGATCTTTTTCTTTGGGCTCTTCTGGAAACGGGCAACCGCCACGGCGGCCTTATGGATGGCGATATTGACCATTCCGGTTTCGGCGGCGTTGAAGTTCCTGCCCGGATACATGAATCCCGAATCGCTGTTAACCCGGTTCCTGAATCCCTTCATGAATCAAATGGGCGTCGCCATGCTGATTCTCTTCATCGTGGGGTATTTCATCTCCCTCTGCACGAGACATACCACAAGCGAGGAATATTCCAGGATGGAAGAGAGCGTATCCTTCCGGACATCGGCGCTTTTCAATGTATATTCCATTCTGATTCTGGGTGTGCTGGCCGGTTTGTATACGATCTTTCAATGAAGCAGACCCGGTTGGGTTTCGTCGCGAATGGAAATATCAAAAACGCCTCATAGCCGATACTATGAGGCGTTTTTTTTCCTCGTTTCTCTCTCGATTCTTCCATTGATCGGAGGGAGTGTGATAGAAAAATACCCGAGTTGGAGTAAAATAGCGCCAACGAATCCATGACGAATTCAATGTTTTCTCATTCTTTCTATTCGTTCTCCCGCCGCATTTTTATGCGAGATGCGCTTACCGCGGTATTTTCGCTTTCTTTTCCGTATCCGTCCCGATCGCGTATACGGAATGCCCAATCCCGGGTCGTTGCGATTCGAGACGGAGAGATATTCGATTCCAATCTTCGGCCCCGTTTGGAAATTCTTCGGTCGATGCTGGATCGCGGGGTACTGGCGTTGACCGGAGAACGGCGCATTGAACATGCCTGGAGGCGGTTTTTTTCGCCGGGAGAACGAATCGCCCTGAAATCCAACCAGAACGTCCCCTCTACGCACGGCGAACTCCATGCGGCGATTATGCATGGGCTTGCCGATGCCGGTCTTGAATGCGAGAAATTGCGCGTTTGGGATCGAAATCGCGGAGGAATCGGTCTTGAACAAGCCTATCCAACCGAGTGGAATTGGACACCTGGATTTGACGGGCATTCCATCAGCCGGGCCGTGCAATGGGCGGATGGATTGATCAATGTTCCGTCTCTGAAACCTCATCCGCGTTCCGGATTTTCCGGCGCGATCAAGAATTGGGCCGGGGCGGTGACAGGGATCAATGCCCGCGACGAAAATGCCTCGTTTGCCATTCACGCCGATCATTGTGCCGAAATCGGCCAGTTGAACGCCTTGCCTTCGATCCGGGAAAAATGCCGGTTGATTGTTATGGATGCGTTACGAGTCAACGCGCCATGGGCTGTGGAATCGCCGTACTTTGGGGGTATTATCCTAGGAACGGATCCTGTGGCGGTGGATCGCATCGCCTGGGAGATATTGTGGGGCCGTCCATCGGGCGATTCTTTCGTGGATGTTCCCATTCATCTGGCGTATGCGGCGAATCGATATGGGTTGGGTGTTATGGAACGGGAGAATATCGACTTGATTTCGGTTATTTTGTAATTGTAACGAAGAGAGCGGTGAAAGAGCCTGCCGGTATAAGTGGTAATTCCCTAGACGATCGTTTCGTTGTGAATCCATTCAAACGCTTTCATCAGCAATTCATTGGTGCTTTGCAGGTTTAGTTTCTCCTTGACGCGCGTGCGGTATGTTTCAATGGTTTTGATGCTCAAATGAAGTTGATCGGCGATTTGCCGGGTGGTATAACCCTGACCGATCAGGCGAAAAACATCGAGTTCCCGGTCGCTGAGAAAATCCATGTCGGATTTGGTTTCGCGCACACCTCCGACGGAAACCTTATGCAGGATTTTCGAGAGGATGCTGTCGCTGACATACATCTCGCCGCTTAAAACTTTTCGGAGTGCGAACATGATTTTATCCGTCAGTTCCCGCTTCATGATGTATCCGTTTGCCCCGGCCTTCAGCGCCCGTTCGGCAAAAAGCGATTCTTCATGCAGCGAGATTACCAGAATGGGAATATTTCCAATCCGGGCGCGGATATTTTTGATCAAATCGATGCCGTTGGTTCCCCCTAAATGAATATCGACAATCAAGATATCCGGTTGGTGTAATTCCACTTCCCGTAATGCGGAATCGGCGTCGCCGGCTTCCGCACCGACTTCCATATCGTCCTCTTGATCGATGAGCTGACGGAGCCCATGCCGTACAATCGGATGATCGTCAACCAGCATGACTTTCTTTTTCATGGATCGTTCCCACGTTGAGATCGCTTCGTTGTTATATGAAAAAAGGAATGGAAAAGTTAGTACGAAATAGCAATCTAACGATAGAATTTACGTGTTTCGGTTCCATTTCTCCCCTGCGAATTCATACCAAAAGCATTCTTTCGATTTTTTACATTATTCATCCAGGAGATGGGAAAAGCAACTTAGTATAAAAATCCTAGTATTTACAAAGGTTATGGTCTAGCCATTCGTCCATCCAGCCAAACAACCGGCACTCGTTTTTTCTCCCTTTTTCCCCCGGGGGAAGGGGGAATCCCTTCTACTTGATGAAATTGTAACTGTTGCAAGAGAAATGCAAAGTCTGAATTTGGGTTTTCAATAGCCAAATAGATATCTATACGTCTATACAATAGAGCGTTGCTAAAATCAAGTAACCATTCTCTTGGGGGCTATCCTTTTGATGGAATTATCAAAAAATCCCCTGTTGGGTATTCAGCTCGCTTGGGTCGGCATGGATTGTTTTACTACGTTCGCAATGACAGGGGTGTGGAGTGGTATTGATGGGACACGCTACGCTTTGTCTCATCCTACGTGTGGCTATGGAGATAGGGAATCGCGAATATGAACGGAATCATGAAAATCACTCTTGCCTACCCAAATAGTGGGAATCACGGTAGAGTCCTTCGTGTGACCGAATCAAGTGGAGGCAATATCGAATGAATTCATCCCCGAACGAATCACAAGCACTTACTCCAACACATAGTAAATTTAATCCCAATATTCCTATTCCTCTGGCGGTCGTTATTCTCATGGCGGTTGTCGTTTTTGCGGTGGAGATCGTTTTGAGCATTGTGGAAGGCAATAAAGTTTTTCGGCATTCGGTGAGTGAAATCCGAACGATCCGGCTGAAGGAACATCCCCCGTTTGGCCGGTTCATTGTCTCTCCCGATGTATATTATCTGGAAACGACCGACAGTCTGCAACGGAAAATGTATCTTATGGAGATGGATGAGAACGGATTTATCGCTCCGACAACCGTTCATGAGTATCCCGACCTGAAAATATTTTTTCTGGGTGGATCGACCACCGAATGTATGTTTGTAACCGATAAAAACCGCTTTCCCTACAAGGCCGGACGGTTGATCGAAGAACGCACGGGAAAGAAGGTCAATGCGTATAACGGGGGGGTGAGCGGAAATCATTCCTTCCATTCGCTGGATATTCTGCTCCATAAGATACTGCCCATGAAACCCGATGCGGTTTGCATGCTGCATAATGTCAACGATCTTAATATCCTTCTGTATGAAGGAAGTTATTGGAACGAGAATCCGACGCGCTCTCTTGTCGATATCATTGAAATTCATCAGGGCGAACCGGCTCCGACACTGATTCGCCGAACCAAGGATATTGTCCGCACGTTTATTCCCCATCTCTACCGGCGTATGGCGATCGCCAAAAAACAATGGCGCAAACGCGGAAAAAACCAGATGGGTTTGCCGGAATTCGACGAATTCGCCCATCTGCGAGGGAAAAAGTTGGTTTACAATGCGGAAGAGATCGTGCGTGCGTTCGAGCATAATTTGCAGATGTTTGTCGATATCGTCCGCGAGGCCGAAGCCGTTCCCGTCCTGATCACGCAAGCCAACCGGTTCAAGGACGATCCCGATCCGGTCGTCAAATTGAATTTAGAGGAATTGGAGGATATGGGAATCGGGTATCGGGAATACAAAACGCTTTACGACCGCTTTAATCAAGCGATTCGCGATGTGGGAGAAAAAAACGACATTCTAACAATCGATCTGGCTCGTCTGATTCCTCAGGAGAGCCAGTACATGTACGACACCATGCATTTCAATGAGGAGGGTTCGCTGTTGGCCGCCCGGCATATCGCCGATAGCCTGATTCCCTGCCTGGACAGACAATAGCGAACGGGATTTCCCGACTGGAGCCGAGTCTGTCCCGTTGGAATGTGTCATGAAGTCTTGTGGATTGAATTTACGTTGATGACTTTTTGCCGTTTCGTCCTAGATCGTTATACGTCGCGCTTTTCCATTCTTGGCAAAGAAGGGGAAACAAGCGAGTGCAGAAAGGGCAAAAGGGATAGTCAGGATCAAAGCATCATTTGATCGAGCGCTTCAAATTCGGAAGGATAAATTTTGAAGACTTTATCCAGTTGGACCACTTTGAAGAGTTCTTTGATTTGCGAATTCAAGGAACAGAAAGCCAGCGTTCCTTTTTTTGCGTCCACTTGTTTCTGGCATTCCACCATC
>CAZFOX010000089.1:0-11171 GCA_964520565.1 uncultured bacterium
AACACCCCCCGCCAGGGGTATTGAGGGGCGTCGGTAATCTCGGCACAGGGCAGGGAATTCGAGTCGCTTGTCGCAACGATCTGCCGAAGCGATTGAATGCCATAGAACAACCCGGCGGCTCGAAAGGCCGTAATCTGTATGGATGATTCCTGGATGGTGAGTTTGTATCCCTCGTTTCCCATCAATGGACTGGAGTGGTCCAGTTTCAACGCAATCGAATGGGAAGCGGGTTTCCCGGATAATTCGCTCACGGAAAGAGAAATCTGCAAATCTTCTTTCAGGCAATCGGCGAGATAACGGCCAAGATCGATGGGCGATTCGATTCCCTTGCTGGAAAGGATTTGAGTGGTCGGCGTAATGGTGAACGAACCGGATGTGTATTCAAATTGGGATGGAATGGGAATCAATGTCATGTTTTCTTTCTCCGTACATATGACTGGATTGAAATGTCCAACGATAAGAATGAAAAGGATAACTCCGATCGCCTTGTTCATTTTTTTATACCATCGCTTATTTTATACGGAATTAGCATTTTACTTAGCCGATTTTATGCGTTCGGTCGCCTCGTTCCATCGTGCGCATATTTGCTGTTTTTGGGCATCGTTGGATTTTGCATATCGACTCATTAATTGGATAAAACCTTCATAAACTTTCATGGCTGTCGTAACGTAGCTCTGGTCTGCAGCTGTCTGCGATGGTTCCGGCAGGGGAGGGAGTTTTAAAGCCCGCCGCTCATGAATGGCGTCGATGCATTCGATCCCCAACCGGCAATGAGCGGCTTCGTAACTATTTTCCATCTGTTGTTCGCATAATACCCGATACATTTCAAGAAGAGCCGCTCTCTCTGTTTTCAATTGATTATCCTCGGGAACCGGTTGCGCGGTAAATGCATTGCTGGATTTGGATATTTCGTGCTCGGTGGTTGGCTTTGGATCAAAAAATTTTCCCAGCGCAATTTGAATCCGCGCTTGATCCGGTATTCGATGATAGAGCAAACTGATAGAATGATCGTCGAACAAAGGCCAGGCTTTTCCGTTCATCCAAACGGCCCTGATGTCGCCCGATCCCTGAGTGGAGAGAAAAATCTGCTTTTTCCCCAGACGGACTGGGAACTTTTGTTCGAACTTTTCGATTCCAGGAGGAATGTGGGGGTACAGCGTCAGTCCTTCCTCCGTGTAGATGTATTCAAATAGTCCGCGAATCATGGCCATCATGGGGCCGAAAGAATCGTAACAGAGGTTCACCGGCTGATTGGGTTGATAGACTTTCGAACCGAATTCAACCAGTGGATTATCCAGCCGGAATTGCCGCGCGAACGTCATCATCTGTTGAATCGATCGGCGAATATCTTCATATTTCCCCAGACGGCTGTATCCCAGAATCATGCGGGCTTCGCATGTCGACCAGTGCCCCCCATTCACCCATGTCCCAAAACTCCACAGCCAGTTGCCGGTTGGATCGACGTACATATCGTCCAATCCGGGATAGTTGGCAATGATCAGGGAATGAGGCCGAAGACCGGAAAGAGATTCGATTTTCCGAAAGATTTTATGGGATTGCTCGTCGTCTGCCACGCGAAAAGCCAAGGCGTCATGATTGGGTGAGGCTTCGAAATAACCGTGTTTTTCCGCTCCAAATACTCCATGCCGCGTTCCATCCGGATCGATGGATTTTACAAAATATTCCTCCTCTGTCAGGAAATCTGACAAACCTATTTGCAACAAATCGCGCCGCCTGGCGTAACGTTCGGCCTGGCTTTTTCGTTCAGCCAGTTTTTCCAATTCGATCAACCGGTTCAATGCGGCGATGGTTGTGACAGAAAGACCGCACAGGTATGCCTGTCCGTACGTTCCGTCTTCTTTTTTGTACCCCGCGTAGCTAGGGGCGAGAAGGTTACTGGCCGGGCCGCCAAGCATTCGATTGTTGCTAATATCCCGCCGTGTTTCCAGAAAGTCTGCGCATCGTTCTAATTTGGGAAGGTAACGATCGATCACCGCTCTGTCCCGGTTTATGAGGAGCAATTCCGATTGCAAGAGCAATCCCGCGGCGGTGAACTCAATTCCCCAATCGTGGATTTCCACACGGCCATCGCCCTGCTTGGCGATAAAATAACCAGGACGTGCGGCGTCGCATAGGCAACCGTCCGGTGGAATCCATCGAAAATCCTTAAAAGGGCGCATGGTTTTTCCATCGCCCATTTGATCGAACCAGAGATCGTGCGAATTTTGTAAGAATGTAAGGTACGGTTCTTGAAGATAGGGGAGAACGCTGTAGGTGGTTCCATAACTGTTTTGGATCCACCAGGCGTCCCACGTGGGGCCTTCAACGAGACCGTTCCACGATGGCTCGTATAGCATGGCCAGATTTTGAAATACCGGATCGGGTTCCAGCATCCGGCGCGAAACGTCGAGTAATTCCAGATATTCCCGATCGCCCTCTCCCGCGAAGAATCCCCCCTGGAATCCTTCGCTCCATGCGCCGTTGGCCAGGAAGAATGAGATGGCGAGAGTGCTCATCACGGCGATCCAATTCCGTTTCATAAGGATTTGCTCCTTTGTGGGATTCATATCTTTTTTGGATCATTCCAATCTGATTGCCTTCCAATGTCTAGAGCGATCTTTATTTTGAGGATGATTTTGAGTATGGTAGAGCATTCTGTGATTCTTTGCATTAATCGATACACTGAAGGAAGGATTCAAATATGAACCGTGATGAGCTGTTAACGAGAGTGAAATCCGTAATCGCCAAGGTTTTGAAGATTGGAGAAAATGAAATTCGAGACGACGCCAATTTCATTTTCGATTTAGGGGCGGATTCCCGCCAAAGTCTCGAATTGATTGCCGCATTTGAGGAGGAATTCGATATTGAAATGGATGAAGATGGCGCCCTGGAAATTCAGACGGTCTCCTCGGCCGTGGATTTCATCGCTCAATATATCGACGGATAGATGGATTCAATTCGTGCGGTGAGGAAGGGAGAAAAACGTTTTTCGGATTCGAAGGGAAAAACAATGACACTGAAAAAGAAAGATCTGAATGCCATATTTTACCCCCAATCCGTGGCGGTGGTGGGAACCAATCGGATCAAGGGAACCGTCCCACACGATATTTTCTTCAACATTCTGGAAAGTCGTTTTCAAGGCGTTTGTTATCCCGTCAGTCCGGGAGAAAGCGCCGTTGCTTGCGTTAAGGCGTTCAAGTACGTTGTCGAAATTCCGGATCCCGTCGATCTGGCTATCCTGGTTTTCCCCAGTTCCGTCTGTCATATGGCTCTCGAACAATGTGGCGAGAAAGGAATCAAGGCGGCCATTATTATTTCGGCGGGGTTTAAAGAAGTCGGTGGAAAAGGTTTGGAACGCGAAAAACAACTCCGGGCGATCGCGGATCGTTACGGGATTTCGTTCATCGGTCCCAATTGCCTGGGTGTCATCAATACCGATCCCCAGGTTCGCTTGAATGCTTCCTTTGCCCGGAATATGCCCGAAGAGGGGAACATCGGTTTTCTCTCGCAAAGCGGTGCGCTCTGTACGGCGGTTTTGGATTACGCGCATGGAAAGCACATCGGTTTTTCCAAATTCGTCAGTTTTGGAAACAAGGCCGATATCAACGAGATCGATCTGTTGTATTACCTGAAGGACGATCCCAAAACGAGGGTCATTCTTCTCTATCTCGAAGAGATCAGCGATGGCCCGGCCCTGATGAAAGCGGCGCGGGAGATCATCACCGAGTCGGGAAAGCCGATATTGGTTCTCAAGTCCGGCCGAACGGAAGAAGGCGCCGCTGCGGCGGCCTCTCATACCGGTTCGCTGGCGGGCAGCGATGTGATTTGCGATGCGGCTCTCCGCCAGGCGGGGATTATCCGATGCCACGATATCGAAGAAATGTTCAATCGCGCTATCGCGATGGCTTACCAACCATTGCCCCGAAGCAATCGGGTCGCGATAGTCACCAACGCCGGCGGCCCCGGCGTTCTGGCGACAGATGCGGCTATTCAACAGGGACTAAAATTGGCACAGTTCTCTGAAGAGACTTCGGATATCTTGCGCAAAAGCCTGCCCAAAACCGCCAATACCAACAACCCGATCGACGTGATCGGCGACGCTCATTCGGATCGCTATCGTGTTGCATTGACCAGCACTCTGCAGGATGACAACGTGGATGGCGTTTTCGTAATCCTGACGCCGCAATCCATGACCGATATCGAGGAAATCGCCTCGGAAGTCTGCCAATGTACCATGCAATACGATAAACCGGTTTATTCCTCTTTCATGGGAGAAACCGATGTTGCGCCGGGGATCGATATTCTGCAAAGAAACAAGATCCCACATTACATTCTTCCCGAAAGCATGTGTTGCTCGTTCGCGGCCGCTCTGAAGTTCAAGAACCGCACCATGCAGGACAGCGCCGAACTTCCTCTTTCGGGCGCCGGTATTCAAAAAGAGAAAGCACTCGCCCTTTTGCAAAACGCCCGGGACGGGGGGAAACGCTTTTTATCCGGCAAGGAAGCGTTTGATATTCTACAATGCTATGGAATTCCAGCCGGGAACTATGGAATGGCTTCTTCTCCCGAGGAAGCCGCCGATTTGGCGGAACGGATCGGATTTCCCGTCGCCATGAAGGTGGTTTCCGAAGATATCGTACATAAGGTGGATGTCCAGGGAGTATGCTTGAACCTCGGTTCTCGCGAGCAAGTGATCGACAGCTATACAGGGATGATGAAAGCCATCCTTGAAAGACAACCCAACGCGCGAATCGATGGAGTGATTCTTCAGGAAATGAGTGGGCCGGGTGTGGAAGTGATCCTGGGAATCAAGCGGGATATTTCATTTGGCACGCTTGTTCTTTTTGGATTGGGTGGAATTTTTGTGGAAATCTACAAAGACGTCAGTTTCCGAATCGCCCCTCTCTCGAGGGATTGCATTCAGTCGATGATTTCCGAAATTCAGGGATATCCGATTCTCGCCGGTGCGCGCGGAAGGAAAAAGATGGATATCGCCAGGATCGAGGATTGCTTAAACCGGCTTTCGCATTTGGCGATCGACCTTCCTCTCATCAAGGAATTGGATATCAATCCCTTGATCGTCCGGGAAGAAGGATCGGGTGCGATGGCCGTCGATGTCAAAATCGTTCTTTCGTAAATACGGAATGGCTTGTACGTGATTTTTCATACAATGGTATATCGTTAAAGGAGTGTTTAAACATGAGAATCGTTATCCACGAAAATTACGAATCGTTAAGTCAATGGGTAGCCTATTATGTGGCGAATCGAATCAACACCTTTCAACCGACGCCCGACAAGCCGTTTGTTTTGGGATTGCCGACCGGATCGTCTCCAATTGGAACCTATCAGCATTTGGCGGAGCTGAATCGGCAAGGTAAGGTTTCTTTCCAAAATGTCGTCACGTTTAATATGGATGAATACGTCAATCTCCCCGAAGACCATCCGCAAAGCTATCACTACTTCATGTGGCATCATTTCTTTTCTCACATCGATATCAAGAAGGAAAACGTCAATATTCTGAACGGCAATGCGGCCGATCTCGAAAAAGAATGCTATGAGTATGAAGAAAAAATCAAGAAAATGGGAGGAATTCGCCTTTTTTTAGGCGGCATCGGCCCGGACGGCCATATTGCATTCAATGAGCCGGGTTCCTCGCTGACTTCCCGAACGCGAATCAAGACTCTCACGTACGATACCATCCTCGCCAACTCGCGCTTTTTCGAGCACGATATTCAAAAAGTACCCAAACAGGCTCTGACGGTCGGTGTGGGGACGGTGATGGATTCGGATGAAGTATTGATAATTGTCAATGGATACACCAAAGCGCGCGCTTTACAGAAAGCCGTCGAAGAGGGCGTCAATCACATGTGGACCATTTCCGCGTTACAGATGCACCGGCACGCCATCATCGTTTGCGACGAACCCGCAACGATGGAACTGAAAGTGGGAACGGTTCGGTATTTTCAGGGTATCGAAAAAAACAATATAAAAATCCAAATTCATTGATTCTTCAGGCGGTTGTCCACTACACATGGAATGAAAGGGATCACTATGTCCTATCGAAATCTCTCCTCGGATGAAATCGCCCGGCTTCGATCTCAGGGTTGTTATAGTCATGAATGGGAAAATGTAATGGTGAAAGAACCCTTTCGACCGGAATGCATTCGAAATGTTTGTTTCGGGGGAAAGGTACAAATCGGCGTTTTCCCGGAGATAGAAATTTCCGGAGCGAGACGTTTCGGTTTATACAACAGCGATATCCGTGATTGTACGATTGAGGATGGCGTTTTGATAGCGGATGTCTCTCTCTTGCAATCCTATGCGATTGGCCAGAATGCCGTCTTGCGCAATGTGGGTTGCATCGTTGTGGAGGGGAAGACCGCTTTTGGGAACGGAACGGAAATCGCCGTACTCAATGAAGGTGGCGGCCGTACGATTAAAATGTACGATCGTCTCTCGGCACAAATTGCCTACCTGATGGCATTATACCGTCATCGCCCACGCATGCTGGAATGTCTGAATTCCATGATAGACGCCTATGTGGAATCCTGTATTTCATCCCGGGGGGAAATCGGGGAAAACTCGTCCGTTGTGAATTGTAAAACCCTCAAGAACGTCCGCGTCGGTTCTTATATCCGCCTGGATGGCGTGGAACGTTTGGAAGAAGGAACCATTGTCGGCAATTCCGAGGAACCCGTGACAATCGGAAACGGCGTATACGCTAAGCATTTTATCGTACAATCCGGTTCCACGATCGATAGCGCCGCCATTCTGACGCATGTCTTTGTCGGACAGGCGGTTAAAATCGGCAAGCAGTTTTCGGCGGAAAATTCCGCCTTTTTTGCCAACTGCGAGGGATTTCACGGCGAGGCCTGTTCCATCTTCGCCGGCCCCTATACGGTCAGCCACCATAAATCCACTTTATTAATCGCGGGTCTGTTTTCGTTTTACAATGCCGGAAGTGGAACCAATCAGAGCAATCACATGTATAAACTGGGTCCCAACCATCAGGGGATTCTCGAACGGGGTTCCAAGACCGGTTCTTTCTCCTATATGTTGTGGCCGAGCGCCATGGGGCCGTTCTCGGTGGTTATCGGCAAACACTACACCAACTTCGATACATCCGATTTGCCGTTTTCGTATCTGAACGAAGAAGACGGGAAAAGCGTTCTGACACCCGCCATGAACCTTTTTACGGTAGGGACGCGCCGCGATAGCCAGAAATGGCCGTCTCGAGACCGGCGTAAAAAACCGGAACCTTTGGATTTGATTCATTTCGATCTATTCAATCCGTACACAATTGGTAAAGTCTTAAAAGCCATATCGATTCTGAATTCGTTGTATGAAAACGCTTCGAAAGAACAGGAATACGTTTCTTACAACGGCGTTTCCATCAAACGCCTCATGTTGAAAACCTGCCGGAAATATTACGAAATGGCTGTCAAGATATTTATTGGCGATTGCTTGGTTACCCGGTTGAAAGCGATGTCCGAGAACGCCGGGTATAACGAAATCCAGGCGTCATTATCGTACGAGAAAACAGATGCATCGATGGAGTGGACCGATCTATGCGGCCTCCTTGCGCCTTGTTCGTCGATCGAGTCGCTCGCCGGTAAACTGGAAAAATTCGAGCTGACCCGGATGGATGAAGTGAATGAAGAATTGCGGAAAATTTACTGCGAGTATGGAAATAGAAAATGGGAATGGTGTTGCCGGTTGATCGAAAAAACGTTTGATTGCATGATCGAATGCCTGTCCAAACCGCAATTGATCCAGATCGTGAAAGACTGGCAGGAAAGCCGCGTCAAATTCAACAACATGATCGTGCAGGACGCGTTGAAGGAATTCGATAAGAACGCCCGGATCGGGTATGGGCTCGATGGGGATGAATCGGCCAGGGAATCGGATTTTGAAGCCGTGCGCGGTAACAAGGATACTAATTCTTTTATCCGGGAACTGCGGGAAGAAAATGAAACCACCGAAACTCTGGCGGCTCGGTTGATTCAGATACTGAGTCGCGATTGAGTGAGGGGGAGAGTCGAATAAAGTTCTTTACGTTCTGAATGGATGCAAGCAGAAAGCCCGGGCCAAAGCGCTGGGCTTTCTTTTATTGAGTATTTTTCACCAAATTATTGTGCTTATGGTTTTTGGAAATTGGCAATCCCACTCGCGTTTCTATAGCCCGCGAATACAAAATAAAAACATGGCATCACTCGTTCATGGTATAATACATATTGTGATTATTTTTCGATTTCAACGATACAGCGAAAAGATAAGTCGTTTTGTCTCTTTCTTAATGTGGAGGTGGGAAAACCATGCGTTCAAAATCAATACTTTTTGTTTCTTTACTGGTTTTATTTACTGTATCCCGCGTTACGGGCGGCGAGATATTCGACCTGCAACAATGGACGCAGGAAGGCACGCCGAGTAACGGAGACTGGGTGGTTTCCGACAGCGATGGGGATGGTATCTTCGACCGGGTCACTCAAGCCATTAATGGCAATATCACGTTTTTCGTTTCCCCCAATCAGATTGGGCCGGGCAACGAATTTAAGGGCAGTTTCAGCGCCAATTCGTGGGATGACGATTACATTGGATTCGTTTTTGGCTTCAAAGACGACCGCAATTATTATGTCTGCCAATGGAAACAACAGGATCAATCGACCTGGGAGTGGGGAAACGCCGAGGCGGGTATCACCATTGTTAAAATAACCGATCTCGATCCGGCTCCCGACGCCAGCAACGCCGTGCTCTGGCAGGCTGTGGACGGTCCCAATTGCAAACGGATCGCTGCTTGGACGACCTCCAATGGGGGAAGAGGATTTGAAGACGGCGTCCTATATAATTTCCACTTGATTATTCAATCTTCCAGTCTTCATATCGCCATTTCAAAAAGCCAGGATGGAGCGGTGGTTTACGACAGTGGCGACATCCCGGTTTCTGAAACGATTTCGGGGCGTTTTGGATTTTACAATCTCTCGGAAGAAAACGTTGTTTATTCTGGATTTACCTATAAAGAACTCGTCACACCGACCCCCACGCCAACCTTGCCCCAACCCACTCTTCCTCCCGGCGGACAGAGATACAGTTACGATTTCGAAGACAACGATACGAGTGGATGGTCTTCCAGTTCCATCACCGTTAGCCCGAACGGAATCCGAAAGTTCTTGGGTGAATTCAGTAATGACACCGTTACCTTAACTCTGGAGAATCTTCCCGTTCATCGATCCGTCACAATCGCTTTCGATCTGCTGATTCTTAAATCGTGGGACGGTGCGGGAGCGGATGGGCCGGATATTTGGGATATAACGGTGGATGGTTCTAAAACATTGTTGCATACTACCTTCGATAACATTGCAACAGACCCCGGAAAATCGCAGAACTATCCCGATTTCTATCCAGGCCCCACACATCCGGCGCACACCGGAGCAGTCGAAATCGATACGTTAGGGTATTCTTTTTTTTGGGGCGACGCCACGTATCGGTTGGAATTTACCATCCCTCATTCCGGTAGTTCTCTGCAGCTAGCTTTCTCGGGCTCGAATCTGCAGGGCGTCGGCGATGAAAGTTGGGGTTTGGATAATGTATCGGTACAGTTATCCGGTCAATACATCGGTCCTATCGATCCAACGCCAACACCTACTCCCACTCCCGAACCGATTCTCTATGGAGCGGAAATCACAGAAGTCAGCGTACAAACCGCCCCGGCGGGGACGCCCGTCGAACTGAAGGGCAGCGCTTTCTGGCTGAACCAAAACGGCCTGGCGGGTAACGTTCCTGTGAAAATCCGCGTCCAATTGCGCGGCGTTTCCCGCTTTCTTTCGGCGACCACGGACGCTTCGGGACGCTTCTCTGTAGTATTCCAGCCTCTCTCAAGCGAAGCGGGAAAGTACGGAGTGAATGCCAATCATCCTCAAATCATCGAGATCGACGATATTCCCCAGAAGGAATTCGTTCTGGTTGGTATGCGGACTGAACCCCGGCAGGCGCAGTACAACCTGATTCCTTATAAAAAAGTGGATGCCGTTTTCACGCTGATCAATCAGGGCGACACGCCCCTGTCCGGCATAACGGCGAAAGTTATCGGCGCTCCAGGGAATCTTCAAGCGGTAGTCAAAACGCCATCGGCTTTGACACCGGAGGGCCGCGGCGAAGTGGCGCTTTCTTTGAACGCTTTGGATAATTCCACGCCGGTTGCCGCGCTTCAGCTGCAAATTTCCAGTTCCGAAGGGGCTGCCGTAAGCGTTCCCATCGATGTCTCGATCGTCCCCGGCGCTCCTCAATTGACCGCCAATCCCGGCTTGTTGCAAACGGGTATGCTGCGGGGAGCCAAGACATTGCTGGAATGCGAGATTATCAATACCGGCGGTGCAGTCGCGAAAAACGTCCAGGTGATGCTGCCTCAGGCGTCCTGGTTGTCGTTGGTTACATCGCCGAGCCTGGGCGATCTGTTACCCGGCGATTCCAGCAAGATTGTCCTTTCGTTGACGCCTTCCGCTACGCAAAAATTGGGAGTCTTGAAAGGTTCGATTGTGGTCTATGGAGAACGAGTGGATGTCACGGTTCCCTTCCAGTTCAATACCATCTCGGACGCCGTGGGAGATTTGCGGGTGCTGGTGGAGGACGAATTCACCTATTATGCCGCCGGATCGCCCCGCGTTCAGGACGCGACCGTCACTCTCAAGAACAATCTGGGAGAAATCGTGGCGGAGGTGTCTTCCGGCGATACGGGGATCGCTTTCATTTCTCCGCTCAAAGAAGGCGATTATTACATTCAGGTCTGGGCGGCCAAGCATAATACCTACAACAACACGATCCGCATCGAACCCGGCAAGGTCAACGAAGTGCGCGCTCTGCTGCCCCGCGATCTGGTGACCTATCGTTGGAGAGTGATTCCCACGCTGATTCAGGATCGCTATGAATTTACCGTTGAATCGGTTTTCGAGACCAACGTTCCCGTTCCGGTCGTCACCATTGATCCACCCGTGTTCAATCTCGATTCCATCGAAGGCGATACATACCAGCTCGATTTGACGATTACCAATCATGGTTTGATCAAAGCGGAAGACATCAATCTGGAAATTGGGACGCATCCGCTGTTCGAGATGTCTCTATTTACCACCCACATCGATGAACTGGCCGCCAATAGTACAGTGGTGGTTCCAATATCC
>CAZFOX010000090.1:0-11171 GCA_964520565.1 uncultured bacterium
TTAAATCCTTGTTGATTTTGCAGAGCGTGGCGATCATCGGATAGTAGTCCCGGAGAAACGCCTCGTCTTTTCCATTGCCGGTTTTGAATTCGACGGTTGTTTCCAATCCGGGTGCGATATTCAACTCGCCGCGGATATTGCGGATGGTATAAACGATTTTCTGGAATTTCTGGACGTCCGCTTCGAGCGTTTCATCAATCATGGCTTCGTCCGGCTGGGGATAATGGGTGCGTGAAATACTGACCACATCTTCTTGCGGAATGCCCAGCGTCTTGAGAATCTGCCAGATTTCTTCGGTGATGAACGGAACGAAGGGATGCAGCATGCGTAATGCGCTCTCCAACACCTGGAACGCGACGGTCTTTACGGTTTTCCGTCCGTCGGCGCTGCTTCCATAAAGGCGGGGTTTGATGAGTTCAAGGTACCAGTCGCAGTACTCGTGCCACACGAATTGATAGAGCGCCTCGGATGCCTCGTTAAACTTGTATTCCTGCATACCCTTTCGAGCGGCGGCGACGGTATGCTGCAGGCGGGATAATATCCAGCGGTCTGCCCATTCCAATCGATCCATGGGCAATTCTTTGGATAGGGTTTCTCCGTCTTCGATCGCCGCCAGAATCAGCCGGGTGGCGTTCCATATCTTATTGGTGAAATTCCGGTATCCCTCGATCCGGTCTTCGGCCAGATTGATACTGCGCCCCTGTGCGGCGAGGATGGCCAATGTAAACCGCACCGAATCGACGCCGTATTTATCGATCACGTCGATGGGATCGATGGCGTTGCCCAGCGATTTGGACATCTTGCGCCCCTGCGCGTCCCGCACCAGCGCGGTGATGTAGACGTCGCGGAACGGCACGTCCTTCATGATGTAAAGCCCCATCATGATCATGCGCGCCACCCAGAAATAGATGATGTCGTGGCCGGTGACCAGCGTGGTGGTGGGGTAAAACTTCTTCAATTCCAGCGTGTTGTCCGGCCAGCCCATCGTCGAGAAGGGCCAGAGCGCCGAAGAAAACCAGGTATCGAGCACGTCTTCTTCCTGGTGAATGTTCGGGCTCCCGCAATGGGCGCATTTCTCCGGATCCTGCCGGGGTACGGTCATCTTCCCGCACTCACCGCAATACCATACCGGGATACGGTGTCCCCACCAGATTTGCCGGGAAATCGGCCAGTCGCGCACGTTTTCCACCCACGAAAAATAGGTGTTTTCCCATTGCCGGGGAATAAACCGCACGCGGTTGTCGCGAACCGCCTTGATCGGTTCCTCCATCAACGGTTTCATCTTGATGAACCACTGAAGCGACAGGTACGGTTCGACGGTGGTGTCGCACCGGTAACAACCGCCCACGCGATGGGTGTAATCCTCGGTTTTGACTAAAAGCCCCTGTTTCTTCAGATCGTCCAATACCTGCTTGCGGGCTTCGTACCGATCCAGTCCTTGATACGGGCCGCCGTTTTCATTGATGGTGGCGTCTGGATTGAGGATATTGACCGTCTCCAGATTGTGCCGCTTGCCCATTTCGAAGTCGTTGATGTCGTGTGCGGGGGTGATCTTCAGCGCGCCGGTCCCGAATTCGCGGTCGACGTAGGGATCGGAGATCAGGGGGATGCGGCGCTGGAGCAGGGGAAGGACGATCTCTTTGCCCACCATTTCCCGATACCGCTCGTCCTCGGGATGAACCGCCACCGCCGTATCGCCCAGCATGGTTTCCGGCCGGGTCGTGGCGATAGTCACCTTGCCGGAACCATCGGCGAAGGGATAGTCGATATAGTAAAAAGCGCCCTGCGCATCGGTGTATTCGACTTCGTCGTCGGACAGAGTCGTGTGACAGCGCGGGCACCAGTTAACCAGATAGTTCCCGCGGTAGAGGTAGCCGTCTTCGTAGAGCCGCACGAACACTTCGCGCACCGCGCGGGAGCAGCCTTCGTCCATGGTGAATCGGGTGCGCGCCCAATCGCAGGAAGAACCCAGGTATTTCAACTGGTGGATGATGGCGTCGCCGTATTCCTGCTTCCAGGCCCAGATTTTTTCCAGCATCTTCTCGCGTCCCAGGTCGTGACGGCTCAGGCCGTCTTTGGCGATTTGCTTTTCGACGACGTTCTGGGTGGCGATCCCGGCGTGGTCGGTTCCCGGCATCCACAGGACTTCCTCGTCCTCCATGCGCTTCCAGCGGCAGAGGATATCCTGCAGGGTGTTATTCAGCGCGTGGCCGATATGCAACTTCCCGGTGACGTTCGGCGGCGGAATGACGATGGAATAAGCCGGTTTATCCGATTTCGGATCGGCGTGAAACAGATCGTTCTGTTGCCAAAACTCATACCACTTTTCCCGGGAGGCCGCCGGGTCGTACCTTTTTTCAATTTCCATGAGAATGCAATCCTTGCAGAGTTTTACGATGATTCGAAGTTATAAGTATAGATAGAGGCGAGGTGATGCCGAAGTGGGTTGGAGTTGATTATTCTCCAATCCGGGATTTGACGTTGTCTTGTTCATAGAACCCGATATTATAAAATACGAAACAGAACCGGCGAACGAGGCTGAATTTATGACCACGAAAGTCAAAATGATTCAAACGGTTAATGACCTTCCCGATGATGCGTCGATTGAAGACGCCATGGAGCGCTTGCTGCTTCTGGCCAAGATTGAACGCGGTTTGGAGCAGTGCGACCGTGGAGAAACCCTATCGCATCAGGATGTCAAAGATCGGATGGCCAAATGGCTGAAGGAAGATGGACGAAACAAGCGGTGGACGATCTCGACGCTATCGTTACCTTCTACCGCGCGCGAGGGACTCTCGTTGAAATTTTGACAATCTATCACAGCGCCCGGCTTCTCGATCCAAGACGGATCGCGGAGAATAATTGATAAGACACGTTATCGCTTTGTCACATCCTCCTGGACCTCTGGACTGAATAGGGAACATGTTGAATGCACAAAACAACAAATAGAAACATTTCAAAGTCATCTTATACAAATATAGATTAGCCGGAGTGGATTTCTGATAGGAAAGTTCAACAAGAAACCGGGCGGCTCGGTTGAGCCGCCCGGACGGAATGTCGGATCAGAGAAAACCGGTTTTTTAGCGTTTCGAGAACTGGAAGCGTTTGCGGGCGCCGGGTCGTCCGTATTTCTTGCGCTCCACCATGCGCGGGTCGCGGGTGAGGAATCCGGCTTTCTTTAAAGCGAAACGGTATTTCGTATCCAGCGCCACCAGGGCGCGGGCGATTCCGTGCCGAAGGGCTCCCGCCTGGCCGGTCAGGCCGCCGCCGCAAATATTGGCGTATACGTCGAACTTGCCTTTGGTTTCGGTTACGCCGAAGGGCTGTTCGATAATCATTTGCAGGGTTTCTCGCATCAGGTATTCGCGCGAGGGACGTCCGTTGATGATGATTTCACCGGTGCCGCTCTTGACATAAACGCGGGCTACCGAGCATTTGCGCCGTCCGGTTCCATAAGAAATGTGCGTTGCCGCCATCGCCGTAATCCTCTCCTTTATTTAATCTCAAACGGGGTGGGTTTCGCGCCCTGGTGCGGATGCTTCGGCCCGCGGTAGACGCGCAGTTTCTTTAACATCTTGCGGCCCAGGGTGTTTTTGGGCAGCATTCCCCATACGGCCTTCATGATGATCTTCTCCGGATCTTCCTGCATGGCCGTACGGTAGAGTTTCTCTTTCAATCCACCGTGGAAAAGTGTGTGATGACGCAAAAGATTCTTGTCCAACTTGTTCCCGGTGAGCAGTACCTTTTCCGCATTGACGATGATGACGTGATCGCCTGTATCCAGAAAGGGGGTAAAGATGGGTTTGTGTTTCCCCCGCAGCAACGTGGCTACAGCGCTCGCCAACCGGCCCAGGATCGCGCCGTCGGCGTCGATCAGGTGGCAGGCATGGGTTTCCTGAATCTCTTGGGGTGTCGCAATATGTGTTTTCATTGTCCTACCTGTTTTTTACAGGGAAATTGCACCAGAACGAGCTAGTAAGGATAGTTGCCGCCACCGGAACGGTCAAGTACCTCATCACAAAAGTTTGAGAAGTTTTTTCCGTGGGGATTTTCCGGTTTTATTCCATCGAATCTTTGGTTTAAGTCGAAACAATTCAACGCCCCAGGTTGGAATGAAGCCACATGGCCTCGAGGGTGTTGTGGAATGAATCGACCAGTCCGAGCGCTTCCTGCAACTGGGTATCTCGATCCGAAGCGAGGTAAAGCGCCAGGCTGGCCAGGGGCCGGTATTCGGAGTTGGGGTACCGGTCGAGCCATTCCTTGAAGGCCGTTCGGGTGGCATCGCGGTTGCCGCCACGTCCCAGGGCGTAGGATTTTGCCAGATCGACCTGGTCTTGAAAAGCCGCCGCGCGGGGGGGGATTTGGGCGATCAGTGCGTTCACCTGCGCGTCGTCGTTCCGGAAATGCGCCAGATGGAGCAGTTGAAGAAATACATCCGCCCGCAGGTCCTCGGGATTCTCGCCCAGATTGGCCGCATCCGGGGCTGGCGACAACAAGTCGTTAGCGTTTTGCCAGATCAGCGCTTCTTTATCACGGCCCCAATCGCCTCCATTCATAATCAGGAGGGGAACCAGTTCCAGGACGGCTTTTTCCGCCCAGGCGGTTTGAGGGTAGTGTTCGATAATGGAGTAGTAATAATTAACCAGGGTTTTCCCATCCCGTTCGTCCTGGGCGAGCCGGTATATGATTTCCGCCAGGGGTTGAATATACCCCGAGCCATCGATAATGCGCTGCATCAATTGTTTGACTTCTTCGGGATTCCCCGCCATGAGCAGTTTCTGCAGGTTTTGCAGGGAACGTTCTGTGAGGGGATCGTAAACCTGGCGTGTTGTTCCCGCATTTTGGGCATGGGCTTCCGGCGCGTTGAATGACGCCGCCCACCCGCAAACCAGTATGCAGGCCGCCAGAATCGCCGATTCCACCGGTTTCCAATCGCTGCTGCTTTTACGCCACATGGGTTTTCTGTCCTTCTTTCGCCGGCTCTCCATATAAAGCGTATGAGGTGCATTGGGTAACGGACACATCGGCAAAATCCCCCACCGCCCACCGTCCGGGCGAATGGTAGATTTTGACGATACGGCCGGTACGCATGCGGGCTTCGTATACGGTTCCATGCCGGGGCGAATCCCCGACTCGTTCGATCATCACTTCGACGGTTTTTCCCAGATAGTACTGGTTCTGCTTGTTGGCGATGGATTGTTGCAGTTGAATGAGCCGGTCCAGCCGTCTGGATTTGGTTGTATCGTCCACGGGATCGGGCATCCCCGCCGCCGGAGTTCCCCGCCGGGGCGAAAACTTAAACATGAACGCGGCGTCGAACTGAATTTCGCGCATCAGGTCGAGCGTTTCCTCGAATTCATCCTCGGTTTCACCGGGGAATCCGACGATAATATCCGTCGTGATCGAGAAAGGAACCGGAGATCCTTCGAACAAGCGTTTGAAATACGAGATCTTTTCAATGTACTCTTCCCGTGTGTATCCGCGTTCCATGCGTTCCAGGGTGCGGTTGGAACCGGCCTGCACGGGGAGGTGCAACTGCTCGCAGACATGCGGAAGGCGGGCCACTGCCTCGAGCATTTCCGGCGTGGCCGACGCGGGATGCGAGGTGGCGAAGCGGATGCGTTCGATTCCGGGAATGGCGTCTGCCATCTCCAGCAACCGGGGAAAATCGACGCCGTGGCTGGTATAGGAATTTACCGTCTGGCCGATCAGGGTGATTTCCTTGAATCCTTTCTGCACCAGCGATTCTGCTTCCTGAAGAATGATATGGGGATCGCGGGATCGCTCTCCACCTCGCGTATACGGGACGATGCAATAAGTACAGCGCTTGTCACAACCGCGCATGATGGAGACGAAACGGGGGTAGGTTATCTCGCCCGTTTCCAGGGGTGGGACTTCATCGAAATCGTCGTCGATGCCGGTCAGATCGATCAGAGGGCGTTCGCCCTGCTGCAGGCGATCCACCAGATTGACAACGTGACCGATGGCTCCCGGCCCCATGACCAGGTCGAGGTGGGGAACCGAGTCCGTCAGCCGGGCGCCTTCCTTCTGCCCCATACACCCGCATACACCGAGATAACGCAGCGTTCCCCGCGTTTTGAGGTGTTTTAACTGGCCGATTCGACCGCGAACCCGTTCCTCGGCTCCCTCGCGGATGGCGCAGGTATTCAGCAGAATCATTTCGGCTTCATCCAGATTGGCGGTGAATTCATGCCCGGCGGAATTCAATAAACCCATCAGGGATTTGGCGTCGTAGACGTTCATCTGGCAGCCGAAGGATTGGATATGGTACTTCATGCGAGATCGTTCCAACCACTTTTTGGGATAAAAATGTATTGTAGCAATATTATCCCATCGGAGAATGGGTTGGGGGATAGGATAGGATGAATGCCAAAGGCAGCGTTTTTTTCTGCCCCCGCAACCAATGAAAAGAAAAACTCAAAGGCGGGCAAGATAGTCCGCGTCCAGTTTATCTTTTTCGCGGTGGGTCGCTCGCTTGTTTTTGATCAGATCGTCTTTGGATAGGCAAGGGATACACAAACCTTCTATTTCGACGATGGTTTTATTCGCATAGGCTTCTTGAAATCGAACGCCGTCGATTGAGGTCAGGATATCGATGCGGCGGGGAGCCACACCGATTTGGAAAATAATCCCTTCTTCGGCGAAGGACGTTTCGGAAATATCGATTCGTGGCGTGCCGTATTTTCCCAGAGAAGCGTAAAGTTTCCTGGAATTTTCAGGCGTCGCTTCTATCCAGATATCGAAATCGGCGGTAGCTCGCGGATAACCATGTACGGCCATCGCATACGCGCCGATCAAGAGAAAACGCACCTCATTTTCGAATAAGATTTGCAACATGTCGCGGTAGTCTTCGTTCAACATACTCCGATCCCTTCAACGACCAGATCTCCGCCGTCAACTCCCACATCATGGAGAGGCACTCCTCGGGAGACGCGCGAACGATATCGTCTTCTTCTCTCTCCGGCATTTTGATCAATTTTGTTCGATTGCGTTGAATTCTCATATCGTGAATCGATTCGATTCTCCATGAATCTTTGAAATTCCCTATCCTAATTTTCGCACAATTTTCCCATTTTTCAAACTTATTTGACGAGATTCATAACCCGCTTTCCACCGGGAATGGTTCGAAAACCGTGATCGGGATATTTCGTTCGGAAAGTGGATTCAGATCCATCCCACCTATGGCGGGTAAAGAGAATCGTTTTTCAGAAATCTCTTGATTCCAAAACGACACCTGTGTCGTTTTGGATAATGTGTTATATACTATGGGAATCTTTTTAGAATATTTGTTCGCCGGTAACATCTTCGGGATCCATGGAAAAACGATTTCATCATGAACGTCGAACGTTTCTCTGATTTAGCCAATAGTCACCACCGGGATATTCTCGTGGAGATCGTCGGTGAGATTCATACTGTCGATTCGCTCCTCAAAGAGGTCTCTCTCGATATCGAAAACTTCCGCCCGGAAATCCAGTATGCTTTTCGGCGTATGATAGCCTCTCGGCAGGAGACAGAGAGTATCACAAACGCCATCGATCACCAGGAAAGAAAGATACTGGAACTGGATCAGAATCCCGCTATCCAGAAAATTCTGGAATTGGAACAAGAACTGAAGAAAAGTGCCACTCCGCAGTACGTCTATCAAATCAGCCGGGAAATCCGGCATTTGAAATCCATCCACGCCCAGAAAATATCCGCCCGGGTTTCCATTCAGAGGCAGTTGTTACAAGACCGGCTGCGCCTGGTGCGCACCTGGAAATCGGTTCTCTCCGATGAAATCCAGATTCTGGATGAGAGCAAGAAAGTGTTGATCGATAAAATTATCTCCCTGGCCGACAGCGTCGCCGATCCGGAGTTGAAGGACATGGCGGTTACCCGGTTGCGGGAGATTACCGGGCGCGAGATATCCGTTTCCATGACGAAATTGGATTTAGCGAAAATCCCGGTCGCCAATATCCACGTTCTGCGGGAGACGCTGCGCCAGCAGCTCAACGATGTAGCCCGGATCGAGAATGCGATTACGGAAAAACGAGAGGTAGTGAAGACACTGAATAAAATTATTGTCGAGATGGAAGAGAAATGCGCCTCGGCTTCTCCTCCGCCGATGTCTCTTTTGGAGCAATCTCTCATGACTCCTCAGAAGAATTGGGCCATGGAAGCGCCGCCGGTAGAGGAGTTGGAATTTCCCGAACTCAAACCATCGCGGATGGCGACGCGGGATCGAAGAGGCCGCCGGTAGGGAGCCGCATCGGATCATGGAAACGGGACTCGTGGCTCGGAGTTTTTCCCGTCAGGATCCACGATCCAAAGACTGAAAACGATGAGGCCTAAAAAAACCGCACTCACAAGATTCGCGAGTGCGGTACCCTGGGACAAATGCCCCGTTACTAGCGCCTAGAGTGATTCTCAAAATTAGGTTCCTTTTCGCGTTTCGAAAAAGCCGGAAAAGATTGGCTTTTTCGAAGACGGAGCGGGTAAAAAAATATACATAATTATAAAAAAATATACATAATTATGAGAACCGCTTTAATAGGTCGAAAACGATTCAGAAATTTGTTGGAGAACCTCACGTAACTTAGTATCTTCTTCCATCTCTTTTTCGATCTTGTTGAAGGCGAACAGGACGGTGGTATGATCCTTGTTGCCGAAGAAAGTCCCGATTTCGGGGAAAGAATGCCGCGTCAGTTTACGGCTCAAATACATGGCGATCTGGCGCGGGCGCGCGATGGAACGGGAGCGGTTCTTGCCGATGATATCGGCGGGCTTGATGTTAAAATAATCGGCTACCCGCCGCTGGATCTTTTCAATGGAAATCTCTTTTACCGGGCGATTGTAAATTTCTCCCAGGAGCTTTCCGGCGGTCTCCACATCGAGATGCTCGTTGGTGAAACGGGCGTGCGCGGTGACCTTGGCCAGCGCGCCTTCCAGTTCGCGGATCGAGAACCGGATTTTATTGGCGATGTATTCCAATACATCGTCGGGAATATTCATATCCAGGTTCTCACTCTTGCGGCGCAGGATCGCCATGCGCATTTCGAAATCGGGGGGGGCGATATCGACGATCAATCCCCATTCGAATCGGGAACGGAGCCGGTCTTCGATGGTCGGAATGTCCTTGGGGGGGCGGTCGCTGGAGATCACGATCTGTTTGCGCCGGTTGTGCAGGGCGTTGAAGGTATGGAAAAACTCTTCCTGGGTGGCTTCTTTCCCGGCCAGAAAGTGAATGTCGTCGATGAGCAAGACATCGACGTTGCGAAACGTATTCTGAAACGACAGGCGCTCGTTGCGTTTGATGGCGTCGATGAAGATGTTGACGAAATGCTCGGCGGAGATATAAACCACTCGCTTATCCGGATGCAGTTTGAGAACCTCGTTGCCGATAGCTTGCATCAAGTGGGTTTTCCCCAATCCAACCCCGCCGTATACGAAGAGGGGGTTGTAGGATTGCGCCGGAGCGCGGGCTACGGCCTCGGCGGCGGCGTGCGCCATTTTATTGCTGGATCCAATCACGAAGGTATCGAACAGATATTGGCCGTTCAGCGGATCGAATTGGTGCAATGAGGCAGTGAGGGAACCTTCGGAGAGTGGACGGGAGGGCGCTCCTCCTTCCTGGCCGGATAGAGTTCCGGACAATTGGATTTCGATATCGGTTTCTTTTTGCAGTAAATCGGAAAAAATATTGGCTAAAACTCCGCGATAGTTTTTATCGATATACTCCCTCCTGTAATTACTAGGAACGCCAAGGATTACGCAATCTGGCAGGCAATCCTGGACGTGCACCTCATCGAACCAATCATGAACCTCATCAACAGGAATATGCCGGCGAAGAATGTCCTCGGCGAGGCTCCAGAGTCTACGAGCATCACTCACTTGGAGCGAAGCGGACAACGGTCCCATATTCAATCCTCCGTACTGTTCCACCTATGGCGAACAACGTGCTCTCTCACAGAGAAGAGTTTTTCCAGGGCATACTTAACCCATTACGGGCGAAAAACCTTCTCACTCATATAAATCCAACCAACAACATTGAAGAGACTAATTTCCCAACAAATGTGCAATTGAACCAGTTATTATCTTACTTGTGTAACTAAATTCGTTTCAAAACCAACGATTTCCTCCACTTATTCACATGCAGCCGAATGGGATTATTCCTCGTGTTTTCAAGAAAATCCACCGAATAACACCGTTCATCCACAGGGATATCCACAGGTTATTAACAATTGATTTTCCAGACCTTACAACACATGGTTATTCTTGCATTCCCGTTGAGCCGATGCAATACCCCTCTAGGGTTTTTCATGCATCCGTCTGGAGCCGGTTCGCTCTAACATATTGCCAAGGGGAGAGTTAAAGGCGGGAAAAAAAATTTCAAAAAAAAATTGGATTTGATTAGAGGCTTATTTCGGCCTCATTACTATTCGATTGAATCCTTAATACTTACAACGGTCTTACACGCTTCCCCAAAGGATGGGTCTAGTCAAGATTTGAAAAATCAAGCAGATAGCGAAATGCGATTTCGAATCCGTTTGGCCAATTGAAATGCTAACACATTCAAAAAAATCAATTTATTTCAGTTTTTTCCGGTTCGACGCCCTGGATTGATAGCGAGGTATAAAATTCCAGTCCGGAAGTTTTTTCTATGGATTTTCCCCTCCTGGTGGCGATTAATTCTGATAAAATATATCAAATTAATAAAGTAATGAAATATCCGTTCAATCTGAAGATGGAAAGGTATTAATAAGTCATGATCGAATCGGTGAATCAACAGGTTATCGAGTCAGGTATCCGGTATTTATCCTATCATACTCCCATGGATTATGGAGATCCACGGGGTGAATATTTTGCCTTATGCGATTGGGTTGGAATCATCGATTTAGGCGATTGGGCGCTTCTAGCGGTCAGTGGCTCCGATTGTGTTTCTTTCTTGCATGGAATGTTAACCCAGGATGTTAAGGGATTGCCAGTCCACCAAGGGAATTATGCTTTGTTTTTAACACCTAAAGGCAAGATTCGAGCGGATTTATGGATTTTTCACCGGATGGATGATTTTGTGTTGCTTACCTATCCAGAGTTGCGCGAGACGCTTCGGGATGGATTGAGCCATTACCTGATAACAGAAGATGTGGAAATCCAGGATCGGACGGGAGAAA
>CAZFOX010000091.1:0-11141 GCA_964520565.1 uncultured bacterium
CAGACCGGCGAACTGGTTTGGAATTACGGCGCAGGCTTCGCCACGATGAACTCGCCCAAAAGCCAGGGAGCGGCGGGATTTCTCAAGCAAGCGGGAAAAATCGAATTGCGCGACGCCGCGATCGAAATGCAGAACGACTATGGAACCGTCGTGCTGACTTCGTTGGATAATCAGCCCTTATGCGATTCCGGCAAAATCCTGATTCAAGTCATGACCGAAGAACGTCCCTATGGATTCCGCGTTTCCGAGAAAGAAGCGGGAACCATCACCGACATGGGCGGATATCCTTTCGGCGTCCGCAAGATTCATGGGAAAATCTCGGTTACCTTGCAGGAAGGCGAGACCGTCCAATTGATTCCGCTGGACGAAAACGGATACGCCACGCAAAAGCCCACCGCGATCCAACGATCCAGAGATAATCTATCGTATGTAGTAAAGTTACCCGAAAACGCCATTTATTGTATTCTACAAAAGCCATCGTTAACCAGCGTCCGCCAATGGCCGCTGCGGGAGAAATAACCATCATGATCGAAACGATAAACCTCACCCGGCGTTTTGGATCGAAGACTGCGTTGGATAACCTGAATCTGAAAGTCGAGCCGGGAGAGATTCTCGGATTTCTCGGCCCCAACGGAGCGGGTAAAACCACCACGGTGAAGATATTAACCGGGATGATCCCCCCCACGCTCGGATTCGCCCGCGTTTGCGGTTTCGATATTCTCCAGGAACCGATGGAGGTGAAAAAGCGCATTGGATACGTCCCCGAAACGGGTGCGATGTATGAAACGTTGACTCCGGCGGAATACCTCGAAATGACGGCCTGCCTGCACCATCTCGATCCCGAAGCCGCACTCCAGCGCTCGCAGGAATTTCTGGAACTATTCGGCATTTTGGATTCGATGAATCAACGCATGACCGGATTTTCCAAGGGGATGAAACAGAAAGTGCTCATCACGGCCGCCCTGCTGCACAATCCGGACGTTCTGTTTTTGGACGAACCGCTCAACGGGCTGGACGCCAATGTCGCCCGGATTGTCAAAGACCTTCTGCGGCGGCTGGCCAGTCAAGGTAAGATCGTCTTTTTCTCGTCGCACATTCTCGAAGTGGTCGAGCGCGTATGCACTCGCATCGTCATCATCAATCAGGGACGCACCATCGCCGATGGAACCGTCGCCTCCATCACCCAGGCAACCGGCACGGCCACATTGGAAGAAGCGTTCTGCCAAGCAACCGGCCTGCGGGAAGGCGATCGATCGGCAGAGGATCTGCTGGCGGCTTTGGAATTGACGTGAAATCCTTCAGAGAAGATAACGGATAAAAGCATCTCCACTCCAGCTTTTTAATAAGGAAAACACAAAGAAAACCGGTTATCCACCATGACCAAACCAACCCGAAAAATCACCTGGCCCGGTAGAATTCTAAACAAATGCCTGACGATGTTGGGCGTCGATCCCATCCAATGGCGTATGTTGGTTCGTATATCGGTCAAGCGCGATTTCCGCAGTCCCAACTATTTCATGGCGCAACAGAATAAGAATAATTACAGCCCGCTCGCATTTCTGGCCGTCTTCTTGGGCATCATGAGCCTGTTTTTCTGTATCATGCTCGTATTGGGCCATAAGACTCCTTATTTCCCCATCACCTTCTTTCTCACTTATACCACATTTACAATCGGAATGACGATTCTCATGGATTTCGGTTCCATTGTGATCTCGCCGGACGATTTTCAGATTCTCGCCTATCAACCGGTCTCCTCGCGAACGTATCTGGCCGTAAAAATTGCCAACGTCCTGCTCTATGTGGGGATATTGACCATGGCTTCGGGGTTGCTGCCCTGGTTCGTGATCTCTTTTTTCCAGGGTATCAATCCGCTGGCGTTTGCGGCCGCCGCCCTCGCCACTCTCGGGTGTACGTATTCCACCGCGCTGGTGATGATCCTGACCTATACTTCCATTCTTCGCTTCGTGCATCCCCGCAAACTGCAACGGGCGCTCTCGTACCTTCAACTTCTGATGTCCTTCGCCATCTTCGGCGGCAATATCTTTATTCCCACCCTGATCCAAAAAATGGAGGCAATCGATTGCAACCGGTTGCCATGGATGCTTTATCCCGTCAGTTGGTTTACCGGCGCGATCGAACTCTCGCTCGGTATCGCAGGTTGGATGCAAATCGTTTCGGCTATTCTGGCTCTGGCAAGCCTGGTATTCCTGCTTCGACTCGTGTCGGGAAATCTCTCCATGACCTATTCGGAGCGGCTGGCGATTCTAATGAACGCCTCCGAAGAAAAGAAACCGCTCGCCTCGGCGGCCGCCAAACCGCGCAGACGCCGTCTGTTCTTTCAAAAAGAGGAGGCCCGCGCAGTCGCTCTTTTGATTCGAAATCATTTCCGGTATGACAGCAAATTCCGCATGAACGTTCTGGGAATTCTGCCGTTGTTTATTTTCTATGTTTTCCTGGCATCTCAGCAGGGAGGAATCCCCAATCCGTTTCAGGTCAAGGAACCCTTCATCGGCGTGACGAAGATGTTCGTCTACATGGCGTATTTCATGTTTCCCGTCATGTTGAAAACCAATCTGGTTTACAGCGAATCGTGGGAGGCGTCCTGGATTTTCCTGACGACGCCCACTCATTACCGGAAAGACATCGCGGCGGCGCGCCATTTCGTCATGGCGTATTTCATGCTTCCGTTTACAGTGTTCAGCGCCGTGATTTTTTTCGGTGCAATTGCCAATCCCCTTCTTATTTTGCTTCATCTCGCCATTCTGTTCCTGCTCGCCTGGCTCAATTTGCAGATGGTCGACCTGTTGCAGCCGGGCTTGCCGTTCTCTCAGGAGCATCGTAAGGGAGCGCAATCTTCCGCCATGATCCTGCTCATGCTGATTGCTCCCTTGTTCGCCTTTCTGGGGCTGCCGCTGCTGTTCTATTTCATTTATTCCAATCTCTGGATTTTAGGTACGTTTCTGGCGAGCCTGATTGCCTCCATCGTGGCAATGGAAGCATTGCTTGACGTGCGGTTGAAGCGATTCAACCGGCCGGTCTATTCCGGTTTGTAAGAGTCGAGGGGAGAGTGTATAGTGTGTCTGCCGGACGAAAGGATCGCATCGTTGAAAAAGCGGGGATTCACACTCATCGAATTACTGATCGTCGTGGCGATTATCGGCATTCTGGCGGCCATCGCCGTGCCGAACTTTCTCAATGCGATGGTACGCGCCAAAATCGCCAACGCCCAGGCCGGGCTGAATACCTACATGAAAGCTATCGCCACCTACCGGATCGACTGGCCGGGGATGCCGAATCACCTCAACGGCCATTTCCCCTGGCAGAACCGGTATCTGACCACGCCGGTGGCTTATATGACCGCCTCGCCCAAGGATCCGTTTCAGAACGCCAAAGGCCCGGCGGAAATTTCCGGCCCGGTGAATCTCTATACCTTCGGCGAGTATCACGCCGACGCCATATTCGGCGATCAGAACCAGGGTTCGCTATACGGACGGTTGTTCGATAACCCCAGCCTACGGAAAAAAGCCGATAGCCTCGGCAAGAAAGACGCCCAATTGGCATGGAGTTACGGGCCGGATCAATACCACCCCGCCGTCACTCCCTCCAGCGAACAACAGGCAGGCCAATACCCCCACTATGAAGTATCGAATGGAGTCATCAGCAGCGGCGATATCGTGGTCGTGGGCCCGTGAGGGAAGACAGATAGGATAGGTACATCTTCCCCGGTTCGCCCTTAATTTTTCACTCCATTGACCATCCACAACAGATCGTCGCGGTAACTGCGGGTGAAGAGAACGTCAGGATCGCCGTCGCCGTCCGCATCGAAACAGCGCAGGGCGTACCGCTCGCCCGTGGGTGCATCAGAAGAGATCGAGAAGGATTTGCTCTCCCACGCATCATCGCAACAAACCACCACCAGCGCCAGACCGTCCTGGCTTCGATGCAGACCTATAAGTTCCACCCGGCCGTCACCATCCAGATCGGGGAAGTCGATCACCGACGTTTCGCCGGATGGGAATACGTTGATATCGCCAATCCTCGCAAAGGAGCCGTCGCCTTTTCCGGTATAACGTTGAACAGCTCCGCTGAAGACTAGAATCCCCAGATCGGGAATCCCGTCGCCGTTCAGGTCACGCAAAACGGCATCGCGTACCCGGTTACCGGTCAATTCCAAATCGGTGCGTAGCGTTTGCGCCAGGATCGGAACGCCGGCTTCATTGCGGTAGATGCGGATTTGCTCTTCACCCTGCGCCGTTCGCAAAGCCACCAGGATATCCAGATCGCCGTCGCCATCCAGATCGCCACCCTGAAGCATTCGAGTGACACCATCCAGTTCGATGCGCTGGGAAACAGTTAAGGATTCTCCAGCCGCCGTTGCCAACAGAACCGCCTGGCGGGTTCGGATTGCTGCATCGGCGCGGGCGTCGCCATCGATGTGCCCCACGGCCAGCGCCCGATATCGGGAAGAATTCACGGTATCGTAAAATCCCACGATGGTCTCGCTGCGCAGATCGAGGCGGGGTCCGGATTGATAGCCGCCCCGGCCATCGGCGAGGTAGACCATCAAATCTTCCTGAGAAGAATTGAATGCAAACAGATCGGCATTCATGTCGCCATTCCAATCGCCCCGTTCCAGATTGACGATCCCATACTCACCCGTCAGATGGGACGCTGAGACAAACCGTTCGCCGTTTCTCGTAAAGAATCCCACCGTTCCCTGATCAAAATGCGCGACGGCTAGGCGTTCGCCGGTTTCCGGCAACCAATCCACCGGCCCCACGTTCATCGCGCTCGAAACGATACGCGGGAACGAAAAGATATCGATGCCGCGCGGCGTGGGAGTGGCCTGCGGACGGGTAGGCGTGGGGGTATTTGGCCGGGGCAACGTCGGCGTCGGTGTTGCGGCCACGGTTGGCGTGGAGGTCGGAACTACCGGAGTCGGTGTCGGGGGAACGGGTGTGAAGGTTGCCGTCGGTGGAATCGGCGTATTCGTCGAAGTGGGTGTCCAGGTCATCGTCGGCGTAGCGGTTGGAATCGGCGTTGGAGTCGATGTGGCGGTGAATACTGGAGTCGGAGTGGCGGTTGGTATCGGCGTATACGTCGCAGTCGGTATTGGAGTAACGGTATTCGTCGCCGTCGGGGTGGCTGTATAGGTCGATGTCGGCGTGGCGGTGAAGGTTGCCGTGGGTGTAGGTGACGATGTAGGTGTATACGTATGCGTTGGCGTCGAAGTGAAGGTCGGTGTAGGAGTCGCGGCAACTCGCTTGACTTCAAATACCAGTGAAACCGCGCCGCCGCTCCAGCGTTCTTCCGCCTCAACCTGGAACGCCGTCGTATTCGGATCGATTGCGACATCGCGGATTCCAGCCGGCAACGGTTTCCGCACCGACCACTCGAACACATCCGCATAGGAAACTTCGGACAATTCAAGCAAATCGTTCAGCCGGAACGGAGAAGACAACACCGATCCGGGATCGACGATCAGGGGATAGGCCAACACCCCACCCGAGCGTACCCGGAAAGACGAAACTTTCACCAGGATGTCCTGAGACTGGCTCGCCAGGCCGTCAGAAACCTGAATGGTTACAACCCCCGCTTCGCCGGGCTCAGGGATAGAACCGCAGAAAAGGCGATGTTGGCCGTCCAGCGATATGGGCAGCGTGGCGGGATTTCCAATTACCGTCCACTGCAAACGATCCAGCGGTGTATCGGAGTCGTAAACGTATTCTTCCAGATTGATGGAACCTTCCATCGCCCGCCCCGCCAGCAAGCGAAGATCGGGAATATCCCTCAACCACTGCGGAGCAACGGGACGAAGCGTAGCGGTCGGAGTCGGGGTATAGGTCGGTGTGGCAGTCGGAGTCGGCGTTGGCGTAAAAGTGGGGGTTGGGGTATTCGTCGGCGTCCACGTCGGTGTAAAAGTTCGAGTAGGTGTATAGGTTGGCGTATAGGTTCGAGTGGGAGTATTCGTCGGCGTATTCGTCGGCGTAAAAGTACGGGTTGGGGTATTTGTCGGCGTATGGGTACTGGTTGGAATATTCGTGGGAGTGGAGGTTGAAGTATAAGTCAGCGTCGGCGTATGCGTCGGTGTGGAGGTACTGGTTGCAGTCGGCGTCAGAGTATGCGTTGGAGTATGAGTCGGCGTATGAGTGGAAGTGGGTGTATGACTCGGCGTCTGTGTCGGCGTATGAGTATTCGTGGGTGTGTGGGTTGAAGTAGACGTTGGAGTATGAGTATTCGTCGGCGTAGCCGTTGGTATCGGTGTATCGGTCGGCGTAAATGTAGCGGTGAACGTTGGCGTGAACGTTGGTGTATCCGTTGGAGTCGGCGTATCCGTTGGGGTGAACGTTGGGGTGAACATCGGTTCGGGAGTCAAGGTCGGCGTTGGTTCGATTTTATATTGCGGCTGGAACGAATCGGTGCGAAGAATACCGGCGGTTCCATCGGCGCGCCCGATGGCCAGGTATTCGCCGTAATCGGACAACGCAATCGATACGATCCTGCGGGAAGCCTGTTTGGCCGAAGACAAACCGGTCACATCCTGCGTGTAAACGCCGGGGATTAGACGTTCGCCGGTAACATCGACGAACTGAACGGTATGGTCGTCCGTCAAAAATGCGGCCACCGTCGATCCGCGGGGAATGGAAATCCGCCGGGAAGGAAACGAATAGGTATACGCAATTCCCCGAGTGGATGGATTAAAGTCAAAGATATAAAAGCCGTTCTCAAAACCGATAAATACTCTCGTATTGTCGATGAAACGAATGGTAAGCAAGGAACCATAAGGCGATTTGGTATCGCATTTATCCAGAACAAGACCCGAAACAGACCACAATTTGATGATCCCATTTTGAGTCGCTGTAGCAAATGTATTATTATCGGGAGCGATATCGCCTCCAATTAATACTCCCTCCGAATCATTCGTATCGACATTCGCTGCCGATAAAAGGCTTTGCAAGCGCACTTTCCCGACATTGTTCTCTCTTGCACCCGTATATCCGACCGCGAGAATATAAGGTTGCGAGGAAACAATATCGGAAAAGGCTGTCGAAAGAAATACATCATTCTTATTCTCTCCGGTCAATGGTTTACCCAGATCGGAGGAGACTTCCACACTGGTATACGGAGTGTGCCCCGGAAGATGCCATTGATAGAGGTTTCCCGCTTTATCGGAAGTAACCAACAATTCGGCAAGATAGGGCTTGCGAAAATAGGCGAACGAGGAGATATCCGCCTCGTGTTTGGTAATCACACCCCATAGGCTTGCGGACGATCGATCCGGATCGACTTTCCACAATTTAACCCGCTGGCTGGCTCCCCGCGTCACCAGCATCTGGCCGTCGGAGGAAACGGCGATATCTTCAATGGATGCGTCGTGTTCCCAAAAAGGGAAAAACGGTTTTGAGACGCCCACCGAGGTGTATAAGGCATTATTCACCCATAAGAAGGCATTTTCTTTCGAGGCGGTCAGAAATGTATACCCAAAGAGAGATGTATCGGAAGCGAAACGAGCGAAAAGAACCGCGCTGCGATGGCCGGTGATATCGCGTAGCGAATGATACCCATCAAACGTATTGTATAAATGAACGTTTCCCTCAATATCTCCGGCGATTATCTTGCTGTAGCCGGCGTCGGGGGAGAAATCCAGCGAATTAACCCGCAATGGAAGAACGAGATTGTCGCTCTGGGTTACGTCCAGTCCATACGTCTGAACGGGATCTTTGTGTAAATCGGAAAGGTCTTTTAACTTGGCAAAATTCGCCCCGGCAATCAAGGCGTATTTTCCATCGTGGGATACGCGCAGATCGGCAATATAATCTTGATCGAGATACTCCGTAACCAACCGGTTAAAGCTCAAGTCCCACAATTGTACACTCCCACTGGACGCTCCAATCAGAAGACGGAATAATCCATTGATCGAGAAGGAATCCATCGCCCGAATCTGCCGCCCTACATGATTCAATTCACGGTCGTATTGAATGGTTCCGGAATTATTGATCCATTTGATTACATGACCTTCCTCATCGCCCGAATAGTATTCTCGAATCAAGTCTTGATTTCGAATGATTTTATTCATCGAACTTGTATGAATCTTTAACGCCTGAGGAGAAGTTCCTGCGTCGATATCCCATATCCGCAAACTGCCATCTTCGCAGGCTAAAAGCACTTTTTCCCGATCCGCCGCTAATAAAGCCTGACTGAATAACACATCGTTGATGATGGTATCGGTGACAGAAAGAATCCGGTCGAAGGCCAGCGACGGCGACGTTCCGCTCTTCACAGTCAATTTCCAGATCGAAACACCGTGATTGCCCGCTATAGCAATACGATTCGATTTTGTTCTTGTAAAGATATTATCGTAATCCGAATAAGCGGCCGCCTTGATACTGCCATAGCCGATATCGGAAATGACGATCGGTTCCTGGGAATAAATCGGTTGTACAACCAGGGAAAACAGGATCGGAACCATCACGAGGCGAATCGTCCACAACAACAAATCGGTCATAGTACAAAATTCCTCAACGTTTTATCTTCATGTTTCATTACAGCGTTGCCAACCTCTACAGTGTATCACAGTCTTTCCGAATGACAGGTGATTTTATTGGAAGAAAATGAAATAACGAAATAAAGAAAAACGCAGTTTCATGGGGCTGGGGTGGTTGGATAAATGTATGCCTGGGGAGATAATCGCCTTATGCAAGAAGTAGTCACCGATCGACAACCAGCCGTTCGGGATCCTCGTGCCGAAATCGCCGCGATTCGAGCGCCGTGGAGGAGGTATGCGTTTTCCTGGTTGATTCTGGCCGGGCTGGCGGCGCTGCTCTGGCGTACGAGCGAGATTCATCCCTGGCTGCAACAGCGGTTGGAAACGACTCCACAGATTTTTATCTGGATGTGGATCGGACTGATCGGAGCGGCCATCGTTTCCACCTCCTTTGCGGATGGCCTCTGGAACCGGTACCGCACTTCATGCGGCCGGTTGTTCGATGCCATGGAACGGCGGCCTTTTCGCATGGGAGCCACACTCGTTCTCTCGAGCGCGTGTGCGTTCGGATATTTCCGTATCCAGCGGGTGGATTCCGGCGACATTCTGGAATGGGTGATGGCGGGGATGCAGGGCAAAGCGTTTCTGGTGGAACACGCGCCCCTGGAAACCTTGATCCGCTGCTGGCTGTCGGAGACGCTCCGTTTCTGGCCGAGTCTAAATCCGATCGTTCTTTATAAAACGCTCGGCTGTCTGTACGGCGGCTTGTACGTGTGGGCCGTGTTGTGGTTCAGTTCCCGCCTGGACCGTCCCACAGGATATCTGATCCCGTTATTTTTATTCGTTCATTCGGCGATGAACGTCTATTTCGGCTACCTGGAAGTGTACGGGGCGGCCAACCTCGTGCAGACTGTCTTTCTCTTAACTGCCTATCGCTGTCTCCAGGGGCACGGCTCTTTTTCCCGTGTGAGCTTCTGGTTTGGGCTGGCGTTGGCAATGGGTTTCTGGCATGGAATCCTGTTTCCGGCTTATCTCTATCTCCTCTGGCGTATGCGAGGCACGTTGTCGTGGATCGACGCGCCGTTACAAAGCCTCCTGGTTGCGGTTCCCTCTCTCCTGTCGTTGTGTGGACTTATCCCCTACGCCAATCCTTTTGCGGGCATCATCACCCGGTTGAGCGAACCTTCGACGTTGATTCCCTTCAGTCCGTTCGCCCAGGCAACGGGCTATACGCTGTGGGGAATGACTCACCTGGCGGATTGGGCGGCGGTGACGATGCTGCTGGTTCCGGTCGCCCTGCCGTTGTTAATCGCCCGGCTGCTATGCGATTTTGGCAGTATCGGGCGTATGATGGGGAGCGCGGCTTTCCGTTTCTCGCTGATCGCCTGTGCGGCGTGTTACAGTTTTGGATTCGTGTATCATCCGGTATTAGGATTTCCCCTGGATTGGGATTTATACAGTTTCATAGTTCCCCCATTCGGACTATGCGGAGCGATTCTGATGAACGACATCGAACGATCGAGATTATGGCGGAAGCGGCTGGTGGCCGCGATTCTGACGGCGGCGGCGCTGGCGTCATGCTGGATTTTGCAGAACCACCTGTTCTGGCGCTATCCCATCTGGCTAACGCGTATCGGGCCTCTCGTCAGCCCGTTCGTACCCGATTTCTATTATAAGAACATGCAATTCGCCTTCGAGCGCAGCAACCAGGCCAACCTGTATTGGATGGCCGACCAGGCGCTGGAAGAATCGCCGGAGTTATACAGGGAAATCCTGACCTTCATGGACGACTGGACGGTCGCCACCCTCGCCACATTGCCCCCACAGCCTTTCGACTATCCCGGATGGGCCTGCGACCTGGCCCTGTTGCCGGGCGGGAACCGGGCGCTGATCTTCGACCGGCTGGGGCGCATCTTTCTTCACGAAGGGCAAAACCTGAAGTGGATTTTCGCGCCGGATACGCCAATCGAAAGCCCGGTTGTTGCTGGCGATGTGGAAACGGATGGAAATGCATTGATCCTGTGCGAGAACGGGCGCATATTCCGGGTTGGCAAAGACGTTCTCGATCTGGGAGCGAAAGAAAAAGCGGTATGGGCAAAACCGGAACCGGCTTACGATTATCTGCCACCCCCGCCCTCGCAGCGCAACCTGCCGGTGAAGATGGTGGACATCGCCCTGCGCGGCGATGGTGCGGTGTGCGTACTGGATAATTTCAACCGGGTCTGGGAAGTGGCGTCCAAAACGCTGCTGCTGCAGGGCAAACCCTCATACAACCTGGCGCAGGCGCTGCATTTCAATTACGGCCAACAACCGGTCACCGTCGATGTCAACGATCAATTATCCTACGACAGCGAGAGGATGAAACTGCCGTTCCCGGTGGCCTGGTTCCATCCCATCGTGCGCGATTTTCTGTTCACGCCCGACGAAAAGGGGCTGATGGTACTCGACCTGAACGGCAACATCCACTACATGGGATCGACGCCGATTTATAAGGATATCGTGCAGCCCGGCGCGATCATCGACCGGTACAAGAAGATGACCTATCTGCCCGACCGGGATGCGCTCCTGCTGCTGGACAACCGCTACCGCCGCATGGAAGCGGGTTTGGATATGGATGGATCGACGGCGCAACGTAAGATCGGCAACATGATCGATA